>NZ_MIBT01000114.1:0-40095 GCF_001829605.1 Sulfuricurvum sp. RIFCSPLOWO2_12_FULL_43_24
GTATGACGCCATTATAATCGGTGCCGGGATAAACGGTTGTTGCAGTGCCTATTTTCTTCATCGCGCAGGATTACGGGTAGCCCTTGTGGATGAAGCGGGAATTGCTTCGGGCGGCAGCGGGGCGGCTGGAGCATTTATATCTCCCAAAATCTCGAAAGCAGGTGAGCTCAAAGAGATCATGGGTGAAGCTCACGCAGAAGCATTAGCGTTTTATACTGCAAATTTCCCCGAGTTTACCCTCACAAAACCGCTTCTTCATATCGCTAATTCTCCACAAGAGGGGGGAAAAGTAACAGCATTCAAACGTGAGAGCACTCTAGAACAAACCGCCATGAGTGAGGGACTACGTTCTCTTCTCAGTGATGAAGCGCTGCAGTGCGAATCGATCTATTTTTCCCATGGTGCAGTTGTCGATGCTCAAGGCGTGTGTTGCGCATTATCCAACGGCGTTGATTTTTTTTGCTTCAAAGCAGAGAATATTACCCATCAAAATAGTACTTGGCATGTAGGAGAATTACGTGCAAAGCATTTAATCCTCTCTATCGGCGCTTATCCCAAACTTCTGCCGATCGACTACGTTGGGCTTCGTGGTATTTGGGGACATCGCATCGATATACAGACCTCTACCGCTATCCCCTCGATTTTGCATCATCATGTTTCCATTTCACCGACAACGAAAGAGGGGATTGTCGCCATCGGTGCTACGCATGATGTTCACTATTCCCCATTTTCCGGGGAGCCATACGAGAGAGAGGAAGGGAGAAAAATACTCCTTAAAAAAGCCTCTAAAACACTAAAATTAAATAATATTAACATAATGAAAGACTACATGGGACTTCGTTCCGGTTCAAACGATTATCTGCCGATGCTGGGACGTTTGGTGGAGTCTGATGCGACACTACAAAAATATCCCCATATGCGTCATGGAGAGGCGATCGATCCATCCGAATATATCTACTATCCTAATCTTACAATGATAAATGGATCAGGCGGGTATGGTTTTGTCCTCGCTCCGTATCTGGCTAAGCGGTTAAAAGAGTACATTGTGGATGGAGTGAGCATCGATCCTATCCTCTCACCGTCACGTTTCTTTCCGCGTTGGGCAAAACGGAAAAAAAATCAATCGTAAACAACAACTCCATAGTTGTCATCAATACGGTAAAAGCGTGAATCCGCCGTGATAATCAGCTCATCCAAACGGGCGAGATGTACATAGCTTTTTTTACCGATTTTAATCCCGTTTTCGAGAAAAAACCGCTTTAGATTGACAAATTTAATATCATTGACAAACTTGTATTCGAACTGATTGTAGAGGCGCATTTTTTTGTAGCCGAAAATATGGCTGTCGATCCCCAGCTGGGTCGCGGCGTATTGAGTAGGTAGATAGCCGCCGAGATCGGTCAAATCTTCTTCGATATGGGCATATCGCGCAGGAAGGGTACTTTTTTCGAGAAAAACGTACCGGTTGAGCTTGATGTGGCGTGTCTCATTCCAGTATTGATACGCAGGTGAAGAGATATCGAGTTTGGTATAGACCTCTTTCCATAGCCAGTGTTTATCAAGAGTGCAATAGAGGGCAGACATGCTTACTCGTCGTAATCAGGATCGTTAAGGGCTAAACGTTTGGCGTACATGAAACGTTGCTTGTAGTAATCTTTGTCGATGGAATCATATTGTACTTTTTTATTCGAATACGAGGCATGGATAATTTGCCCTTCGCCCGCATAGATTGCAACGTGTGAAGGGTCTGATTTGTAGGTACGGTAAAAGAGAAGATCACCTACTTGTAAATCATCCATACTTACACTTTCCCCTAATTGTGCTTGTTCCGCAGCACTGCGGGGGAGTGAAATACCGAATTGTCGATAGACTTGCTGAGTAAAACCGGAGCAATCGGTACGTTCACCGTCTTTGTTTCCAAAGCCATAGGGAGTTCCTAGAAAATCTTTAGCGTGGGAGAGGAGTTTGTCTTTGGCGTTTTTAATATTTTTGACGATTTTTTGGGTTTTTGTTTTAGATTCTTCTGTCTTGGTGGATTCTTCGGGACAAGCAGCTTTGGAAGCAATAGGGGCAGGTTTTGGAACCATGAGAAAAGGCTTTTCATCTTGACCGATGGTATTGGTTTCAATTTTATCATTTCTCAACACCGAAGCTATGAATGCAACTTCTTTGACTACAGGTTCTGTTGGCGGAGTAGGTTTTGCGATGACTATAGGAGCAGAAGCTTTAATAAACGGGTTCTCTTCGTTTTTGATCGTATCGTTTGTTTTTTTTAATTCACGTTCATATTCTAAGAAGAGGGACGGCTCACGCCTCTGCGACTCTGCCTGAGCCGTGATTGTCAGTAAAATCAGCGATAACACTGTGCGTCTAATCAGCATTAACCCTCCTCATTTTTTCTGCTATGTAGTCATTATAGATTAAAAAGCTTTAGTTTTTTTTATAATCCTAAAATTTAACGGATCGTTATGGTACACTTTCTTTAAAAACGAATGGATAATAAGCATTAGATGAGAGAAGCTATTATACTGCTGAATATGGGTGGACCCAACAACCTGAACGAAGTTGAGATGTTTTTGCACAACATGTTTAACGATCCCTATATCATCCGAACTAAGAGCAATTTACTGCGCCGTTTTATCGCCGGGATGATCACATTAACGCGTGCTGAAAAATCTCAGGATATTTATCGTCAAATCGGGGGAAAATCACCTCTGGTAGAGCTAACGAAAAAACTGGTTTCAGCCTTCTCAAAGGCGGTCGGTCCCCAAGTTATCGTTGATTTCGTCATGCGCTATACTCCACCGATGGCGGAGGAAGTATGTCAACGCCTTAAAGAACAAGGGATAAAAAAAGTCTATTTAATCCCGCTTTATCCTCAATATTCCTCAACGACAACCCAATCTTCGATCGATGATTTTGAAGAAACGGCTCATAAAATAGGGTGGGATGTCATTACGGTAGAGATTAAACATTTTTTTGCGCATGAGACCTATAACCGATGTGTGGTCGATCGTATTCAAGAGTCCTTAGGGGAGGAGAATGCATCGTCATTTGAGATCATTTTCTCCGCCCATGGGTTGCCTCAAAATATCGTTGATCAGGGGGATCCCTATCAGAGACAGGTGATTGCCCATGTCGAATTGATCAAAGAGTTGATGAAAAATATGGGATTGAATTTTAATGGAGTCCATTTGGCCTATCAATCCAAAGTAGGGCCGATGAAATGGCTGGAGCCTTCTTTGGAAAACACGCTTCATACGCTCCGAAACAAACGGGCTATTATCGTCCCAATCGCCTTTACCATCGACAATTCAGAAACCGATTTTGAACTCTCTATCGAATATGCCGAAGTGGCTCATGAACTCGGATACGATGAATATCGTGTCTGCCGCTGTCCAAACGATCATCCTCTTTTTGTCCAAACACTCAAAGAACTCTACGAGAAAATGAGATAAATGAAAAACATTGCCCTCTTCGATATGGACGGAACGCTAATCGATTCGGGTTTAGATATAACCCTCTCGATTAATCATGTCCGTTTAGAGTGCTACGATCTTGAACCGCTCAGTGTTCAGGCCGTTATCGATGCAATAAATGCCCCCGTACGTAATTTAGCTGAGCTTTTTTACGGCAATCCTATTTATGAAAAGCGTGCGAGAGACCTTTTTGAACGCCACTATCACGATCAGTGTATCCAAAATGTAAAACCTTACGAAGGAATCCCGGTACTTTTGGAGAAACTTCATCAAAATGGCTATTTGATGGGAGTCGCGACAAATGCTCCAAGTGTTTTTGCCAAACGGATGTTAGAGCATTTGGGGCTGAATTCTTATTTTAGGCTCATCATCGGTGCCGATGAAGTGGAGTCCCCGAAACCCCATCCACAAATGCTAAACCGTCATCTCGAACACTACGAGTTTCGTTCAGGTACGGATTATGCTTGGATGATCGGTGATAATTCCAAAGATATGGAAGCCGCTTCTCGTGCAGGCATACATAGTGTATTTGCAGGGTGGGGATTCAGTTCGGAGGGAAAAGGGGATTATTATGCATCTTCACCTGAGACGTTATACGATATCATCTGTAAAAAGGGATAAATTATGATCAGTATTGACTTGCTACTCACTATTTTTATCATGTCACTTTTATTTTTACGTCATACCGCAGTCTATAAAGATCCCAATAAAATCAATTATACCCCTGTGGTTTTGGCGCTTGGTGCAATCGGGGGACTGCTTCATTTTATTCTTAGCAGCGGAATGGATGCTAATGTATTTAAAGAATCCCTGTTATCCCTCAGTGTCGGTATCGTCCTCTCTGCCATTATGAGCGTAATGTCTCAGACCGTTTCACTCATGAATAGCCATAATGAACGCCAACGTCTTGTAGGAATCAGTGATGAGATTAATGCATTAGGTTCATCGGTTGGAACACTCAAAGATCGGCTTGATCTCGTCGCTCAAATGGAAAGCTCGACTCACGATCAAATTCGTAATGTCTTCAAAGAAGAGATCGACGCGTTAAACGTCATTCAAGCCAATCAAAAACTTTTTGTTGCTAAAATCGAATCACTTTTGACACAGCAGCAAAGTGCGATGGAAAAATTCGAAGAGTTTACCCTCTCAGAACTTCCGAGTTTGGATAATGTTGTCCATCGTCATATCGATCTTCTGCGTGTTGCGGAACAAGATCATTTCAATCAACTCAAAAGTTCGGTTCGTGTGAACTGCGATGAGCAAAAAGAGCTACACACACAGTTAAAAACCCTGCATGATCTTGTAGTGCAAATTAGCCATCGAGAACTTCCCGATCATACCATTGCCGTTTTGCAAAAAGAGATGGATCGTATTGTCCATGACTTTTCTCACCATTTACAGACCTTAGGGGTTAAAAGCGAATCGATTGTCACTTCATTGCTCGAAAATGATTCTTTGCTAAGAGGCTCACGTGAACAAAGCGAACTGATTATGCAGCAAATGGTTCTCTCTTCGAAACAAATGCGTGAGATGACATCCCATTCAAAAGAGCTCTCCGAATCGCTCAAACCTCTCTCTCGCCTTTTCACTTCTGCCGAAACGCTCCACAATGAGTTTATAAACGCAAAAGGGAAACTCAATGAGTTGATTATTACCCTCGAAGCGTATGAGCACCAAGAGTATCGTGCTATTCGTAAAAGTTTGGAAGAGGTAGCTTCAGAAGCCATTGCACAGATGCGTCTTTTGACCCAAACCCTCCAGAAAACAGAATCTCTACCTCTCATAGAGACGAGAAATGTTCAAGAATTGGCCAGTAAAGTAAAACTGCATAAAAGCTATTTAGGAGAGATGAGAGACGATGTCCTATAAGCAAAAAGCGCAAGAACAAAAACGTGATTTGATTTTAGAAGAGGCGACGGCTCTTTTTATCAAAGAGGGTTATGAGAATATGAAAATCTCAGAGTTAGCAAAAAATGCGGGGGTTTCCATCGGGGTCATTTACACCCTTTTCGGTTCAAAAGAGACACTCTATAACCACTATGTAATGAACCAAATGGAGTATTATATCGAGGTAATTAAAGAAGAATTACAACACCATACGGATCATTTAGAGATGTTAAAAGTGGTCACAAAAATCCACTTTTCCGCCATTATTAAAAATAAAAATGCCCTCAAAGAGAGTATTGTGAGTGATCCGACCTTCTTTCTCAATATTGCCGCTGATGAAGACAATCCTCTCTTGCATTTGTATACCTATATCGCAGAAACAGTTATGAGGCCGCTATTGAACGAAATGGGATGTCAAAAAGATCCTTTGGAAGTTTTTTTTCTCTATGACGGGATTACGTTAGGGATGATTAAATACTGGATAGTAAAAGGCGGAGATTTAATGGAGCGGGTTGATGAGGCAATCGAAACGCTCCTTTTGATACTCAAAAGGTCGTGAGTGAGAGACACCCTGTAATAGGCTGTGTCTCGTTAAGAATTACGACAAATTGCGTCGCTCATAAAATGTGCGCAGTCTTGAATCCATAGGATACATGAGACGGTACAATACCGGAACGATAAAGAGTGCCAACAGGGTTGAGCTGATTAACCCTCCTATGACCGCGATCGCCATCGGTGCGTTGCTCTCATGTCCGGCACCACCGCCGAGAGCCAGCGGAAGCATGGCAAAAATCATCGCAAACGTCGTCATCAAAATAGGGCGAAGACGTTTTTCTCCTGCTTCGAGGAGGGCTTCATCGACATTTTTTCCCTCTTTGATGGCATTATTTGCAAAATCCACCACCAATATGGCATTTTTGCCCACCATACCCATAAGGAGGATAATCCCGATCATTACGAAAATACTAAAGGGATTACCGGTGAGGAACAAGGCCAAAATGACTCCGGTAAAACTGAGCGGCATTGCTACCATAATAATAAACGGCTGTATTAATGATTCATAAAGTGCCGCAAGGATCAAATAGATGAGTACCACAGCAAGCAAGACGGTAAATCCGAATGCTTCTGCCGTCTCCTGCATCCGTTCGATATCACCCGTATAACGGTATTGATACCCCTCGCCTAAGATAGGGGGGAGCTTTTCATCGATCATACTGACAATAGAATCGAGCGGTGCTCCATTAAGGTTTGCCGTTACCAAAATTTTACGTTCCCTATCAAAGCGGTTGATTGATGCAGCTCCTTCTGTCGTCTCCAGCGTAACCAAACCATCGAGCATTACCTGTTCACCCGATGCGGTTTGAATCTGCATCTTTTTAAGGTCTTTCATTAACGAACGGTATTCATCACCCGTACGGAGAGTGATGTCAAACTGACGGCCGTTTTGTTCAAAATTCGATATAGCGCTGTCACTCGAATAGGTTGATCCGATCGCACGGGCAATTTCCTGAGCTGAAATACCTAAACGCTGGGCACTTTCACGATTAACACCGATACGTACTTCAGGTTTCCCCGGTTCAAAATCGGTATCGATATCGATCACACCGTCCGAATCTTTAAGCAATTTCACCAGTGCTAGCGATTTGCTCTCCAGTGTTTTTAAATCCGGTCCTGTTAATACGACCTGAATCGGAGCATTGCTCTCTCCCGTATCGATAGGAGGGACGTCTTCGACACTTATCGTAAAATGAGTATACGATTGGAATTTCTCACGATACGACTGGATAAGCGATTCAAGCCCTTCGCGTTGGCCTACCGGTAAGAGTTTCGCATAAATCATCGCTTTATGCGCCTCCTCAGCGGCGTTGTATCCGATCGAGAGGACGAGCGTTTCGATCCGTTTGTCTTCTTGCATGGTCTTAACCATGGGGGCTATCTCTTTTTTCATCGCTTCGAGTGAAATTCCGACAGGGGCCTTGATCATCACCCGCATTTCGGACATATCTTCCATCGGTACAAAGGTTCCGCCAACTTTTCCCGCAAGAGAGAATGAAAAAATCAATACCGCCAAAACACCAATGACCGTTATCCATTTAAATCGGAGCAAGCGTGTGAGAATAGCGCGGTAAAAGAGGTCGAGTTTTAGAAATATCGGCTCTGTTTTTTGCCAAAATTTACTCTCACCACCGCTTAATAACCGCGCACCGATAGTTGGAATAAACATGATTGCTACGAAATAAGAGATTAGCACCCCAGAGGCAACGGTCATAGCAAACGAGTTGAAAAATTTACCGACAATACCACCCATAAACGCTACCGGTACAAATACCGCTAAGAGCATGGAAGAGATCGCCAAAATAGAAAAAGAGATCTCTTTTACCCCTGCGAATGAAGCCTCCAGCGGTTCCATCCCGTGCTCTATTTTTTTGGAGATGTTTTCGATAACGACAATAGCATCATCAATAAATATCCCTATCGCCAGAGTCAAACCGATGAGAGTGAGACGATTGAGATCATATCCCAGCACATCGATCATGGCAAATGTCCCTATGATAGAAGTCGGGATCGCAAGTGCGGAAATGATTGTAGCGGTTAGATTGCGTAAAAAGAAAAAAACGATCAGCACCGCCAAGATTGAACCGTAAATTAGGTCAAACTTGACATTTTCGATGTTGATGAGAATCTTTTGGGATTGGTCTTCTACCAGTTCTAAATCATACGAATTTCCGGCAAGAACTTTGAGGGAAGGGATCGTCTTTTTTACCCCGGAGATCACCTCCAAATCATTGGTTCCTGCGATTTTTTGCACTTCCAGCAAAACCCCCTCATGCCCGTTGAAGGAAGAGTAGCTTTTGACGTCTTTAAGCCCGTCTTCGACACGCGCAATATCACTCAACCGTACACCGGGAGTGATGACAATGGATTTCAACTGCTCAATCGAGGAGGCGTCGGCACGCGTTTTAAGGATAAATTCGTTTGAATTGGAGATAAGTTTCCCACCCCCGGCACGAACATTTTCTGCTGTGATACGCGATTGAAGGGTCTCAGAGGAGATAGCGTATTTATTCAGTAAAAAAGGATCGGTAAATATCCGGATTTCACGATCTCGATACCCGACGATATCAATTTTAGCAACCCCTTGGATTCGTTGTAACTTCGGCTTGATCTGCTCATCGGCAAAGCGCATCAATGCTATCGGGTCACCGGTTTTGGTACTGATAAAAAGTTTGATGGAAGCGGCACCGGATGCGCTCACTTTTTGTACGGATGGAGATTCTACCTCGGCATCGAGATTAAGCGTTCCGATCTTATCGCGTACATCGTTGGCCGCTTCTTCGATATCTTTGGTCAGCTCAAACTGCACCGTAACAACGCTTAAGCCCTCATAACTGGTGGAAATAAGTTTATCGATTCCATCCACACCGGAGACCGCTTCTTCGATCTTGTCGGTTACTTTGGACTCGACACTCTCAGGATCGGCACCGGGGTAAGCGGTTTGAATCGTTACGATCGGGAAATCGATATTAGGAAACAATGCGACCGGCATAGATCGAAATGATATCATCCCGAAAACTACCAATGTCATCACGAGCATCAAGGTGGTGATAGGGCGATTAATTGCAAATTTATACATGATACTTTCCTAATTCTGCCCAAAATGGGCAAGCTTTAGTGCCATAGCGGCTAGCGTAGCCAAATGGGTTTTACTCATTTGGCGTTCTCAAATAATATATACGCTTCGCCAAAAAGCCCCGGAGCGATGTTAGAGGTGAGTACTTCCGCCGTTGCTTTTCGATTTTTTGCATTGACCGAAGGATAGATTTTTGAAATAGATCCCATTCTCTCTCCCTTCTGACCATCAATACGGTAGCGAACTTTGGAGCCGATTTTAATAGAGTGGAGGTATTTCTCATCGAAATTCAACATAAGCTTTACGTCCGGTGAACTGATAAGATGAAAGAGGGCTGATGCGCCGACGACACTGTCTCCGAGTTCGATATTGCGACTGGCGATGATACCGCTAAACGGTGCACGAAGTCGGGTTTTTTCTAGCAGAGTCTCTTGATATCGTAAAGAAGCTTTTGCTTCTGAAGATGCGGCAGCGGCTTTTTGGTAGGCGAGGGTGTGTTGATCCATCAGTTCCGCTTCGATAACACTTTCGACTTGACGGTAACGATCATAGGTTTGACGGGCAAACTGCTCTTCGATTTTAGCCTTTTTAAGTCTCTCTTTGGCCAGATCGATACCGGCAATTAAATCGTCGTTATCGATTTCCAGCAAAACGGAGCCTTTTTTGACATGGCTTCCGACATCAACATTTAGCCTTTTTACGATTCCTGACGTTGCAAGATTCAAATTGGCCTCTTTACGTGCAAACACATCAAATGTAGCATATACCTCTTCTCCCTGTAACGAGAGGGTTAACAGTATTGATAAAAATAGTATTTTAATCATTGTACAAATTCCTTAGGATCATATCCAGCGTAATAATAATAGGCTGCATGGGCATAATTTAGTGTGCGCAACGCACGATTAAGCTGATTGGTCGAATCAGATAAGACATGGAGTGCATCGAGATAGGTAACATAATCGACGATGCGGGCTTCATATTTCTTTTTTACCGCATCAAACGTTTTGGTAGAAGCTTCTAACGTTTTTTGTGAGGCATCAATTAATACACGGGACCGTTCAATGTAACGTGTCGCCAAAAGACGGTTTTGATTTGCCTCTTTCGTAGCGTACAGCAATTCGCTGCTTTGTGCCTGAGCTTGAGCCACTAAAGCTTGTTTTGATAGCGAGGCAGAAGAAAAATCGATTAAGTTCATACTGAGTGAGGCAATCAATTTATTTTGTTGATCGACACGCATTTGAGCAATCGGATCTTTATAATAATCGTTAAACGTGTACTGATCTTCGAGCTTAATGGTAGGGAGATTTTGAGCATCGCGCATTTGCGCTTCATGCATTTTTGCATCTCGCGAATATTTCAGGGCATTGATTTTATCGAGTTCTTGGATCTTAATCTCTTTAGGTGCTAAAACATTCGATTCACTCAAATCCGTAATTTTTTGATTGCTTATCGTTTCCAAATCAGCTTTTTGTCGATCGGCTTGGTAATTCAAGTTTTCAATTTTAAAATGCACATCGGATACTTCTGATCGCATTCTCATCAGCGCATCTTCACTTACAAGTCCAGCCGATTGAAATTTTTCTAAACGGACCATTTGTGCTTCGAGTTGATCTCGCATCGTGTTCAATGTTTGTATTTCATCTATCGTATTTTGAAATTCAAAATATTGTTTGATTACCGTGAGTGAAATCTCTTTTTTAGCACCGTCAAGATTGTGCTTTGCCGCATTTTCAAGTGCCTTGTTTTGGTCGAGGAGATTTTCACGTTTGAACCCGTCAAAGACGATAAATTCCCCTTTTACACCTGCACTGTAACTTTGCTTTGCATCAAAACCGCCGGTTCGATCGACAAATGAAGCCGTTCCAAAGCCGTCTAACCGAGGAAAATAGGCATATTTTGCCGATTCGTAGCCTAACTTAGCTGCGCTAGATTGCTGTTGATAACTCTCTATCCGCTCATTATTCTGTGCTGAATCGATCAAAGAGGGAAGTGTAGTTTGTGCGTGAAGGGCATAGGATGCCATGAGCAAATAGATGATTCGCACGATAATTCCTTGTTTCAATGTCCTTAAAAGAGAGAAGTATAAAGGGAAGATCTTTAAATATGAATTAAGTTCATTTTTCTTCTATTTGTCCAATTTATCTAAAAGACTTTATAATGGCAAAAAAATAAGGGTTTTAGTCAATGGTAGAATTTTATGAACTTTTCGATGATGAAAATATACCGTATCGCTGTGATGTAGAATTGGACCTCATCGAAGAATCACCCCAAGAAGAACGTCCCTGGCTTTTATGGCTTTTTGTAAAAGCAGATACCGTTACGGAAAGTTTAGAATCTTTTACCAATGATTTAATCACAGCTTTAAATACATCCGTAGACGCGGTATTTGCCGGCAGAGTAATGAAAGAGGGATGGGCAGAATTTTATTTTTATGCACCTCAATCCAAACGGTTTGAAAACATCAGTTCCGAAGTAATGAACAATCACGGCGGGTATGTCTATGAACGCGGTTCTTCCAGAGACAGTAAATGGGAGATGTACAGCGACAATCTCTATCCTGATGCGTATGGGTTGCTCAGCATTCAAAACCGTCATACGATTGACGCATTACTCGAAGCAGGGGATGATTTGAATATTGTTAGAGAAGTTGAACACTATCTCTTTTTCCAAACCAAAACGTCAATGGAACGGGCTGTATCTCAGCTCTCTTCACACGGCTATGAGGCAAAAGAGTATGTCAATGATGATGAAAGCGATTACGGCTACGGTGTGGTTCTCGTTAAAACCGAAGCGATCAATCCTGAAATCATCGAAGAGACAACGACATCACTCTATGAATCAGCCATCCAAGAACATGGTATTTATGAGGGTTGGAGCACGGTGTTGGGTGAGAAACAATAATGGCGCTCAATAAACCTCGTTATACACTATTTAAAAATACCCGATATGCCTTGAACGGTCTGCTGGAAGTGAGCCAAAACGAAAAATCGTTTCGTTTGCAGATCCTCCTCTTTGTTGCGGGGATGATTACAGCGTGGGTATTACCTATCACCTTTTTGCAAAGTGCTATTTTGGCGGTTTCACTGTTTATCCCTCTGATGGCGGAAATGATCAACAGTGCTGTTGAGAGAACGGTTGATTTGGTCACTTTTGATCACCATGAACTGGCAAAACGGGCAAAAGATGCGGGAGCCGCCTTGGTATTTCTCTCTCTTGGAATGCTGGCGTTTATTTGGGGGCTTACTCTCTATTACGCATTTTGTCTGTAACGTTTTTGTAAGAGACTTTAACCTATAATTTCCATAATTTTAAATCAGGGGATATGCCGTGGCAACAGCACTTATTATCGGCGCCGGTGGAGTAGGGCGCGTAGTGGCACATAAATGTGTCATGAACAACCAAATTTTTGATCGTATCATTTTAGCGAGCCGCAGTATCGGGCGTTGTGAAGAGATTAAAAGCGAACTTCCAGAAGGTGCAATCGAAATCACAACCGTAGATGCGGATAATACCGATGAAGTTATCGCATTAATCCAAAAATATTCACCTGATATTTTGATCAATGTAGCATTACCGTACCAAGACCTCACAATCATGGATGCGTGTATCGCGACAAAAACCCCATACCTTGATACCGCAAACTACGAACATCCAGATGAGGCGAAATTCGAATACAAACTCCAATGGGAGAGAGATGCGGCGTTTAAAGAAGCGGGAATCATGGGATTACTCGGAAGCGGATTTGATCCGGGTGCGACCAACGTGTTCTGTGCCTATGCTCAAAAACACTATTTTGATGAGATCCATACGATCGATATCCTTGACTGTAACGCAGGAGACCACGGCTATGCTTTCGCAACCAATTTCAACCCTGAGATCAACCTCCGCGAAGTGAGTGCAAAAGGTCGCTATTGGGAAAATGGTGAATGGATCGAAACCGCACCGATGGAGATCATGCAAGTATGGGATTATCCTGAAGTGGGACCAAAAGACAGTTATCTTCTCTACCACGAAGAGATGGAATCACTCGTCAAGCACATCAAAGGACTTAAGCGCATCCGTTTCTTTATGACGTTCGGTCAAAGCTACCTTACCCACATGAAATGTTTAGAGAACGTCGGAATGTTGGGAATTGAGCCGGTAGAACATCAAGGGATGAAAATTGTCCCTATGGAATTTCTAAAAACATTGCTCCCTGATCCGGCGTCACTCGGTCCTCGCACCAAAGGCAAAACCAATATCGGTATCGTAGCTGAAGGTCTCAAAGACGGCAAAAAACGTAAAATCTACATCTATCAGATCAAAGACCACGAAGAGTGCTACGCTGAAGTTAAATCCCAAGGTGTCTCGTATACTACGGGTGTCCCTGCCGTTATCGGTGCAAAACTGATGGTTGAGGGTAAATGGAGCGGTACTGGTGTATTCAACATGGAACAACTCGACCCTGATTTCTTCATGGATGAGATGAACACCCAAGGACTTCCTTGGAATGTTATCGAGATGGACGTATAACGTCTATCTAAACAACGCACTCGCATAACCCACCACGCGGGAGCTATCTCCACTCGCATCGGCACTGGTGCGATAATCGAGCAATATCGCTTCCATAGTACGTTTATTCGCCACATCCAGCATCGCTTCTACGCCGATTTTTCCGCACGCTTCGCATCCTTGATGGAGCATCGTACTGTTCTCATGTCGAATCGCTTCCAAACAGATCAAATCGAGTTCTTTCGCTTCATCCAACGAATAATAGTGACTTAGATCGGTGCTGATAACGACGGCGGTATCGGGCTGATTCAACAGATAATCGATGATAGGGGAGATTTGCAGCGGATCAGCGTGGGCATAGACCAGTTCCACCACTTTTACATTGTCCATATAGTGTTTAATAAACGGCATCTGAACTTCGGTGCTGTGTTCATGATGCGCTGTCTCGAATGTCGTGAGTGCGAATTGTTTTTTGAGTTCTTCGACTAAAGCCGTATCGATCTCTAACTCTCCCAGCGGCGTTTGATAGAACTCACTATCTGCGATACTAACTCCCTCAAAACCGACTTTATGAGACGGTCCTATAACGATGATGGTTTTAGGAAGAGAATGGCTTAGAATTCGGAAGGCGATATTCGCCGTGAACCCTGAGTAGACCCACCCTGCATGGGGAACGATAACCGCATTGCCATGTAAAGCATCAAAACGTGCCGCAACATCGGGATGAGATTCGAGTATCGTGTTAAAATAATCGATCATTGTGGTAATTTCGATGGACGATTCGGGATAAAAACTCCCTGCAACGCTCATTTTTCTTTTATTCATGGGGTTCTTCCTCAAATTTTTGGACTTGATAAATATAAATCTCAGGGTGATGAGAGAGGGGATCGGATCCGAGACCCGCTTTCATCCCAAGATGATCAAAAAAACTATCGAAATCACTCAAATCCTCCCATACTTGCGGCAAAAAAGTCGCTTGATGATTTCCATGACGTAGAATAACACCATCAATATCGGGGTGAATCAAACCTTTTAATTCGCTTTTAGAACTGTACTCGACAAGCTGTGGCGGCGTTAAAAGAGAAACTTCAATACGAATTTCAGAAAATTCTTCAGGACTCAGCGGTGCAAATCTCGGATCACGAAAGGCCGCAGATTTTGCATTAGAGATTAAATCCTCCACGAGAGGTCTGTGTGCGATTAAAGAGCCGATACACCCCCGTAGTTTACCGTTGTGGGTCAGAGTCACAAAGGTTGCACACGGCTGTGCCAGATCGGGATAAGCATGAAGAAGGGCATTGGTATCAATTTGCGAATTTTCAAAAGCAGAAAGAATCGCCTCTCTGGCAATCGTGAGGTACAATTTATGTATCATCTTAACCCCCTTGCAATTTCATCTTTTTATTCTATCACTCCTTCCCTTCCAAAGCAAGGAAAGTGTTACAAGGTTTGAAATAGCGATATGCTACAATCACGCCATTATTTTCCAAGGATTTAGAGATGAGTATCGATTTTTCAAAACTCCCCCACACCCCATGCTATATTTGTGAAGAGGCTCTCTTAGAGAAAAACTTACAAGTTATGGAACGTGTACAGCGTGAATCGGGAGCAAAAATCATCCTTGCACTCAAAGGTTTTGCGATGTGGTCCACCTTTCCGCTCGTATCCAAATACCTTCACGGATGTACGGCGAGTGGACTTCACGAAGCCAAATTAGCACGTGAGAAGATGAATAAAGAGGTTCACACCTACTCTCCGGCATTCAAAGACGAAGATATCGATGAGATCGCTCAAATCTCCGATGATATCGTATTCAACTCACCCGCACAGTTTCGCCGTTATTATGAGCGTGTCAAATCAATCAATCCTAACATCTCGGTATCCCTCCGCGTTAATCCGGAGTACTCATCATCACCGGTCGATCTCTATAACCCTTGCGGAGTTTACAGCCGTTTGGGTACAACAATAGCCAATTTTGACGATACGATTGTTTCCAAACTCGACGGGCTTAACTTCCACGCACTGTGCGAACAAAACGTCGATGCCTTGGAAGGGGTCCTTGACGCGTTCGAAGCAAAATTCGGCGATTACATTGATGGAATGAAATACATCAATTTCGGAGGAGGGCACCATATCACCCGTGTCGATTATGATGTGGATCGTCTTATTGAGGTTATCAAAGAGTTTAAAAAACGGCACAACGATATCACCGTCTATCTCGAACCCGGAGAAGCGATCGGATGGCAAACCGGACCTTTGGTTGCATCGGTACTGGATATCGTCCACAACGGGATGGATATCGCCATCTTAGACAGCTCCGCTGAAGCACACATGCCCGATACCCTCGCGATGCCGTATCGAGCAATGATACGAGGCTCAGGAGAAGCGGGTGAAAAAGCGTATACGTACCGTTTTGGAGGAAATACGTGTCTCGCAGGGGATATCATGGGTGATTACTCATTTGATGAGCCGCTCAAAGTGGGTGATTATATTATCTTCGAAGATCAAATCCATTATACATTCGTGAAAAACACAACTTTCAATGGAATCAAACTCCCATCACTTGCCATTTGGACCAAAGAGGGTGAGCTCAAAATTGTCCATGAATTCGGATATGAGGATTATCGAAATCGTCTCTCTTGATTCAACGTTTAGCAAGGGTTAGTGCAACAACTTCGGCTAATTGCTCGTACGATTGAGAGGTAGGCAGCGTTAGTTCGATTAATGTTTTTAAAGCATTTTGTTCGTAAAACAGTTTTTTATTCCGACGTACAAGCTCTATTTTTTTATTGGCTAAACGTCCCTTTGAAAGTTCTAAATGATATTTTTCACTTTTCTTTTGCACGAATAAATTGTCTTGCAAATTATTAAGACGCTGTATTTCAGTATGATTCGAATTATTTGTCTTTGCCTTGGATTTTAACTTCAGAATGTCTCCATCATTTTCCGCAATCAAAGATTCAATTTCTTCTACTTTCTCACCGATCAGATTGCATTGATCTTTTTCAGACTCAATTTCAGCTTGAGATTCACTAATTTTGGTTTGCGCAAAATTAATTGCCTCTTTTTGAGCACTGATACGAAGTTTCATCTGCTTGTACTGCATCATAATTGAAAGAATAGAACTGTAGTTCCACTTTTGATTCTTCGTATCTGTAATCGCATACTTTTGAACTTTATTTCCGTTTGCATCAATAATAATTTCATCAGCATAATATTTAATGAAAAGTTCAGTATTTTTATCTCGATTTTCTACAAACTGTAAAAGATTTTTTGCCGTGTATAAAAATATGCTTTGAAAATATTGGCGTAGAACATACCCTGAAAAGCCTTCAATTTTGTCTCTTTCCTCTTCGTTGAGAATCTCTAAAAGAAGTATTTCAATCATCGTTCGAAATACCGGTATACAGGTTCTTGAAAATGTATGATTATCTATGATTGAAAAATTTAACTTTTCGGCGATAACTTCATCTAAAGCAGGTTCTATATGTAACCATGCACCATCAGGAAAATTGTTGGTATACATCTCAGCCATTAATTCCGGAGATTCACCGGCAAACCTTTTGTCCATTCCTGCAGGGATTTTTTTAGCAGGTATATAGTTCCGTATAGTTATCCGTCCCCGTATAAACAGAACAATATCACGCTGATCCAACTCAAAAATTTTATCAATTTGTTGACGCATCACTTGTCGTGCAGTTTCAAAATTTTGATTCATCTCTACAAAAGGTTGAAATAATTCACTTCGGAGCATTTCCGGGATTGAGATAAGATGAGGCAATAAAGAAAACTCTGCTTTCCGCTTTAGAATGTCAATCAAACACAACCTATTTTGAAATATTATACGGTCTAATGGTTCGGACCCTGAAGAAGATGCTAAAGATTGTTGCAAAGTACATTGTGTCATGGATAACTCTACCTCAATCTCTTGGTAGGTTTTAGTAAAATAGATGCAAAGTGCTTTCTTGATAGCACCTTTTTTATCGTTAAACAAAATTTCATTATGAATATTCAATTTTTTTAAAAGGGTTCTGTAGGACTCCTGTGTAAAATCGAGGGCATAGAGATCACATGGCATAAATTCATCGAGTACGATTACCATATCCGATACAACTTTTGGATTCATGGTGTTACACTGACATCTTAAACGATTTCATCTCGGAGCTTTTTAATAATTTCCTGCTCACGCTTCGTAATGTATTTACTGAGTTCCCCCTCTTGCTGAAGGGTAGGAATAATTTTAAAATGGTATTTGTATCCACCCTCATAAGAGGATTTGTAGACCAGCTGCCCTTTGAACTCTACCGGATTTCCCATCACTTCAGCTGGAAACATTAAAGATACTTCGCTCAGGGTAGGCAGTGCGTAGGATTGTTTACTGGTAACCGCTATCCCTCCGATCGAAATATCATACAGGTTGCAGTGTAATGTCAGTTTTGGATGCTGGACCATAAAGGAAAACGGCTTAGGGGGGTGAACGCGAATGCTTTGTCGATGAAAAAGCGATGTTTCAAGCTGATCAAAACGTTTGAGTTCCAACACACGTTCTCCATCGACCATAATCGGGTTTACGGAAGCATAGACATCATTGACTAATTGTCCGTTTTTGAGGATATAAATGCCGTTTTGCAATATAGCAGCTGTTTCTTGGAGTGGGTGTACCCGAAGAATGACACTTTGAATATCGGTATGAAGAATATGTGCCGGGTATTGTATCGGTACACCGTAGTAAGTATTAAGCACCGTGATGGGTTTTGCACGTTGACGGAGTTTTTCAAGAGCATTGATAAAGGTATCTTCAAAAATAAAGAATGATTCATCGTCTAATCGATTCGAAGCATGGGTTATAAAACGTTCAATCGCCGTAGCAAACAGAATAATTTTTTCCCAGCCGCCCAGATTGCCGTAAAAAGATTTGATGTAATAATTAAGAACGATGTAAAAAGTATCGGAGAAAAAACGTTCTACCGCTTCAGAATTGCGAAAGAGGTCTCGAACATCGCTGAGCACCGTAGCATAATTCCCTTTTTTGTCCAAAAAGAGCCAATCGTAGAGTTTGCCGATCAGTTGTTGAAAACGGCTTTGGGAAACAAGCTCTTTTTCATTTTCAGAATAAACTTTCCAAGCCGCTTTGATAAATGTTAAACGAAATGCATCGGCATCAAATTTCGGATGGACCAGTGATTTAAAAACATTGATAGGTGATTTATTGACCAAAACATACACCTTGTTCTTGAAATTCAATAGCAGCTTTTATGGCATTAGTATAACTTAATATGGACGCTTTATTTTCATAAGCGATGTCAAATGCTGTCCCATGATCAACCGAAGTACGGATAATCGGCAACCCTAAGGAGACATTAATCCCTTCATCAAAATAGAGTGCTTTGAGCGGAGCCAATCCCTGATCGTGATACATAGCAACAATCGTTTTATAATACTCTCTGCTTCGAGGTGTAAAGGCGACATCGGGGACTAAAGGGCCTTCAAATATATTCGCTCTAATTTTCCGATTCGCTTCATTAATGGCCTCTTCAATAACCGTCTCTTCATTACCCAAAACACCGTGATCCCCCGCATGCGGGTTAAGCCCCAGTACCCCGATAGGAGAGCGATTGATACTTTTATGCAAAAGCAGCAGAAAATCGGTAATCTTTTCAACACGGATATGGTCAATAACTTTTCGGAGCGGAATATGTTCGGTATACAATGCAACATAGAGCTTATCGCATCCAAGCATCATAATCGCATCGCTTTTAAAGATATCACGCAGGGCATCCGTATGTCCGACGTATTCGATCCCTGCCATCATCCATGCTTCTTTATGGATAGGGAGAGTGACGATCGCATCAACGGCTTTTGATTGAGCGAGTTCCACAGCCGCGATAAAAGAATCATAGCTGTAACGTCCGCTAGAAGCCGATACTTTCCCTGGTTCGATTGTAAATTCACCGGGGACTTTAAACATATAAAAATCATTCGGAAATTGGGTATGCAGCAACGATGCCGCTTGTTGTGCCATTGTGTAATTGATACAGTAGAGAGGATTGCAAAGCTGTTTGATCACGTTATGAGCTTTGAGTATAATCTCAAAACCCACACCGTTCAAATCTCCTACGCTGATTGCGATACTCTTTAACGCTGGCATAAGGCTTTCATGTCCGATACAGCCGTCGCTAAACCTGTAAATACCGCACGTGCAATAATACTCTGTCCGATGTTTAGCTCCTCGATCGTATCAATCTCAACAATTGGCTTAACATTCTGGTAATTCAGTCCATGTCCTGCGGCTACTTTCAATCCTAACATACGTGCCTTGTTGGCCGTATCGACAATCTCTTCATACGATCGATTCAAACGGCTATCGAGTTCTTTACGGCTTAGACGGAGCGATTTAATCGCATGGTGTGAATGGGGAAGGGCGGAGTGACGCATTGCGTATACGTTCGCATACGTACCGGTATGCAGTTCAATCCATTGTGCTCCAAGCTTGCTGGAATATTCTACTGCTTCATGAGTAGGATCAATAAAAAGGGAGACTTCTATCTCATTTTCCAAAAGTTTATTAATAGCATTTAATATTGATTCGTATTGTCCTTTAACATCGAGTCCCCCCTCTGTCGTAACCTCTTCTCTTTTTTCAGGAACCAAGGTAGCACGATGGGGACGTAATCGGCAGACAATGTCGATAATTTCAGGATTGATGGAACACTCTAAATTAACAGGGAGAGAAGAAGTTTCCAGAATACGACGGACATCTTCATCATGTATATGACGGCGATCTTCACGTAAATGGATTGTGATCTGATTTGCACCATTTAGTGCACAGATGCCTAATGCCATCAGGGGATCGGGATCATTGATTTTACGTGCCTCTCGAAGTACCGCGATATGATCGATATTAACACCGAGCTTAAGATTGTCTTCGAGCATAGAAATCCTTTTTAAATTGAATGAATTGACCGGATAGGATAGCTACACGGGCTTGTTTAACCAGCCACAGGTAATAATGGAGATTATGAAGCGATGCGAGACGAAAATAGGTCAGCTCTTTGGAACGGAACAAATGGTGAAGGTACGCACGGCTATAACGGCGGCAGGTGTAGCACTGGCATTCAGGATCGATCGGTTCGGCATCGAATTTATAACGAGCACCTTTGATATTTACTTTTCCAAACGTCGTAAAGAGGGTTCCGTTACGGGCATTGCGAGTCGGCATAACGCAGTCGAACATATCAACACCCCGTTCGATGTTCTCAACCAAATCTTCAGGCGTTCCAACCCCCATGAGATAGCGTGGCTTATCAGCGGGCATCAATGGGGTAGTGTGTTCAACCGTATCGTACATGAGATTGTTCGCTTCACCGACCGAAAGACCTCCGATAGCAAATCCGTCATAATCCATCGCGCAGAGTTCTTCAGCCGATTGAGTACGGAAATTAAAGTCCGTTCCCCCTTGGATAATGGCAAAAATGTTTTGATTGACACCTATCCCTTTCGTCTGATTGTTTCGGTGATAGTCGATCGATTGCTGCGCCCATTGGGTTGTCCGCTGAATCGACGTTTTGATACGCTCCTGTGTTGCGGGAAGGGCGACGAGGTCATCGAGAATCATCATAATGTCGCTGTTCAGATTGTTTTGGATATCGATCACTTTTTCGGGGGTAAAAAAGTGTTTGGAGCCGTCGATGTGAGAGCGAAATTCGATCCCTGATTCGGTCGGTTTGGAGATATCACTGAGGCTAAATGCCTGAAACCCGCCGCTATCAGTCAAGAAGCTGTTCGGATAGGTCGTATAGCCGTGTAAACCACCCAATTTAGCGACAGTCTCATCTCCGGGGCGCAGATACATGTGATAGGTATTGGCAAGAATGATTTGAGTATCCAAAAGCTCCGTCATATCGGCCATATCAAGTGCTTTTACCGAGCCTACCGTCCCTACCGGCATGAAAATAGGGGTTTGTATTGTCGAGTGTGCCGTTGTGATCGTACATGCTCGTGCTTTGCCGCAGGTGGCATCGACCTTAAATTCCATAAAATACCTTGAGTTTTTTCGTTATTTTACCGCATCTAAGCGGGTTTGTCATTATTACAGTGAGCAGTGTATAAATTTTAGGTAGTTTTGTCGATAGGGATATTGAGTAGGGTACAAACGTTATCAAAAAGCTTATTGGTAAAATCCAATACCTGTTTGATTTCTTCTCTTGGAGGGAGTCGTCTGTGCAGTGTCGGATATGATTCCTTGATGTGGTACGTCGTTATTAATCTTAGCATATCTTTTTCATGTTCATCGAAATCAATGGTATCGATGATGTAACTGTGCAACTCTATAAGGTTATGGGTTTTGAGGATTTGCTTGTTTTCATACGCTAAAAATGACTTTAGCATGATTTCAACTGCATAATGCAGATCAATCGCAATGACATCCGTATAATGTTCGACCTTATACAAAACCTGAGCTGAACTCAGATGATGCCACGCTTTGGTGAGCCACTCTTTAGCCGACGTTTCGTTCATAGAGGACTTTCCCGTTTTGGAGAATATCTATTTTGTAAAAATAATCTTCTCTTTGATCGATAAAATTGGCAGGGGCAGAAAGCAGATCAAATCCGATCTTATATTTGTAGATCAAATCGGTGATATTTTTCATAGCTGTCGCTTCGAAATTGCTATCATCGGTATCTTTCACCAAAAACAGATCGATATCACTCTCATCAGTAGGATTTCCGTATGCATAAGAGCCAAACAGGATGATTTTATCGGGATCAAGAGTTTTAAGACGTTCTACGATTTCGTGTTTGACTACTTCGATGTCTACCATCTGATCCCTCCTGTTTTGTAATGGGAATAATTATACATTAAAAAAAGTAAAGGCACTACCTATGGATGCCTGATTATAGAATCTTAGCTATAATACCAAAAACAATTATGCAGGAATTTTTATGAGCATTAAACACTCCCAAGCAGCCTTTGAAAAAGCCCAAGAACTTATTCCGGGCGGAGTTAATTCTCCGGTACGCGCCTTTAAAAGTGTCGGCGGAATTCCCCGTTTTATAGCGCGCGGAGAGGGCGGTTATTTGGTTGACATCGACGACAATCGCTATGTCGACTACGTGCAGAGCTGGGGACCGTTGATTTTCGGTCATCGTGATGAAACGATCGAACATGCCGTTATCGAAGCCGTCAAACACGGTCTCAGTTTCGGTGCGCCGACCGAGGCGGAGTCCGAACTTGCGGAGCTGATTATCTCTATCTATGACTCTATCGAGAAAATCCGTTTCGTCAGCAGCGGAACCGAAGCAGTTATGAGTGCGATCCGTCTTGCTCGCGGTTTTACCGGGCGTGATGACATCGTCAAATTCACGGGATGCTACCACGGGCACAGTGATGCGCTTCTCGTTCAAGCGGGTTCCGGTGCCGTGACATTCGGAACACCGAGCTCACCGGGAGTACCTGCGGACTTTACGAAGCATACATTGCTAGCGGAATATAACAACATCGAGAGTGTTAGAGCATGTTTCAAAGATAGCCCTGGAATCGCCTGTGTTATTATTGAACCTATCGCTGGAAATATGGGGCTCGTTCCTGCAACCAAAGATTTTCTTGCCGAGCTTCGTGCAGTGTGTGACGAATACGGTACATTACTCATTTTTGATGAAGTAATGAGCGGTTTCCGCGCCTGTTTACACGGTGCAGAGAGCATCACAGGAACCAAACCTGATCTCGTAACTCTCGGAAAAGTAATCGGCGGCGGTATGCCGGTCGGTGCGTTTGGTGGTCGTCGCGAGATTATGGCACACCTCTCACCTGAAGGCGGTGTTTATCAGGCAGGTACCCTCAGTGGTAACCCCGTTGCGATGGCGGCGGGTCTAGCTTCAATCCGTAAACTTAAAACCAACGCACGCATATTCGGAGTTTTAGAAGAACGGGCTAAACGTTTAATGAATGGCTTTGCGGAAGCGGCTAAAAAACACCATATAGGATTGCAAACCGATGTCCGTGGTTCAATGTTCGGATTTTTCTTTTGTGATGAATCGGTAGCAAATTTTGCTGAAGCACTCAAGAGTGATACGGCTCGCTTTGCACGTTTCCACGCGGCAATGCTCGATGATGGATTTTATTTTGCCTGTTCTCAGTTTGAGACCGGATTTATCTCAACCGCTACGACCGATGAAATGATCGAAGAGACCATCGCTGCGGCGAACAAAATTTTCGGAGAACTGTAATGGAAAATGAAGAGCAAAAACCTCGTTTAAAACCGATTATCGAGGGGGCTGAAACTTTATCTCTAGGTATTTCGATGGTAGTCGCCATTTTGATCGGTGTGGCTATCGGATTAGGCCTTAAAAAACTCACCGGAATCACATGGCTGTTATGGGTCGGTGTCGCTATCGGTATCGCCGCCGCTTTTTTAAATGTGTTTAAAGCCTACAGCAAGCAATACAAAGAGTTTGAAAAGCTCGCAAAAGATCCTCGCTACAACATGGGAAAATCACAAAAAGATGACGATGACGATGACGAAGATTAAAAAGCCTTTTCTCATTCTCGCTATTGCTTTTTTAAGCTCATTATTGCTATTGATGGATTCTGTTGCGCTCTATGCCAACTTTAGTGTTGCGATGTTTACCTCTATGGCAATTGTTATGGGCTCACTCTATTCCTACCGTAATATGATTCAAAGCCGCATCGGCGATGCAGATGTGGAAGATACAAAAGATGCTATTGATATGATGGATGACCCGTATGACTTGTACGAAGAAGAACGTGAGTCAGAGATCACCGATATCAAACAGATGATTAAAGAGGAAAAAGCGCGTCAGAAAAGCAACATTGTCCAGAATACGACCAAAAACGCCACAGCATTGGTATCAATCTATCGCTTGATTCCTTATGCATTTTTAGTATTAGGATTTATCGCATTAGAAAACAATCATTCATTGGAAATATTGCCTTATTTGGTAGGGCTTGCAGCGGGAATCCCGATAGGGTATCTGCTCGCTAAAAAACTGTTTATTTCAGAATTATAAGAATATTAAATATATTAACTATGCGTTTACACAAAGAGAGCTACAATAATCAAGTAATATAATAGTAAATAAAAGTGAGAAAAGGGGTTAAGATGTATATCTCAAAAATGATGGTTTCATTGATCTTGAGCATAACACTATTTGCTCAAGTTTCATGGGGGCAAATAGCTTCGACAGAGTTACTTTTAGGTTCACCTGTAACGGTATCTTCACACGATAAAGTTTCTCAATTTGTTGCACGCGAGGACGTTGCCAAAGCATTTGAAGAGATGGGAGTCGATCCTAAAATGATCGAACTGAAAGTGGCATCATTGAGCGATGATGAAATCAACACAATCGCATCGAAGATTGATACGTTGCCCGCCGGCGGTGACGGCGGAAGCATTATCGGTGCGCTTGTATTTATCTTTATTGTTTTGTTAATTACTGATATCCTTGGGCTTACAAAAGTGTTTAATTTTACCCGTTCAGTACGTTAAACGTGGCAATAAGAGATTTTCTTTTCTTTTTATACTGGGCTGCAGCTTTACTTATGCTAGGCGGTTGTGCCTTCAAAGATCCTCTCCCAGAGGGGAGAGTCTATCCTTCGATGTCTATGAACGTTCCTTTTATCGCCCCACGTGCAGATCTATGCGGTTCAACATCCATTCAAATGATTTCATTGTATTGGCAGTCAATCGGTGAATATACCCCTAAATTATCGATACAGGAACTGGATCATCGTACGCTGATTCCGCTCAAAGGGGGTACGTTGCAAGCGGAACTGATGAGCACTGCGCGTGCGAACGGACTCATAGCCTATCCTTTAGAACCGAATTTTGACGCACTCTTTAGTGAGCTTGCCGCTCATCATCCGGTTATTCTATTAATCAACCGGAGTTATTCATGGTATCCCCTGTGGCACTATATTCCTGTGAACGGATACGATGAGACGAATCGGAAACTTTTAACCCATTTTTCAGATCAGCCAAATGAGCCGCTAGCGGTTGAAACTTTTGCGAAGATGTGGAAACGCAGTGATAATTGGGGAGTTGTCCTTCTTCCGCCTGGAGTGATACCGGCATCTGCTTCATCCAAAAAGTTCTTGCGTTCCGTGTATGAACTGGAGAAAATCGGTATGGTCGTGGAAGCGATCCAAAGCTATCAAAGTGCACTTATACGTTGGCCTGAAGATTCGGATATCCATTTTATCTTAGCCAACAGTTATTACCGTCTAGATCGTCTTAGCGAGGCGGAGGAGAGCTATCGCCGTTTTCTGTTGAGTAATCCATCCCATCCTCTTGCTCTGAATAATTTGGCAATACTCTTATCAAAAACAGGGAGAGAAAAAGAAGGATTGATGTTGTTGGACACTGCAGTAAGTAAAGATCCTGAAATTCAAAAAATGCTCCTCAATACCCGTGAAGAGCTGTTAAAAAAGTAATTACTTCACGATCATCGGAACGTTGATCGTTATTTTATTCTCTTTTTGATCGATAAACAGATTATTCTCTTCCGCTAAATGGGTAATCTCCGGTAGATATTTGCGAATAATCGATTCGGCAGATATTTCGATGGAGAAGAGTGAATATTTTTCTCCCTCAAATTTGATATGTTCACCGACTCGGAAAAACAATCGTGTTAGAATCTTTTCATTTCCGGACATAGAGACGTAAATTTTATTAAGCAATTTGATAAACATCTCGGTTTGAAGGCGAATCTCAGGGATTGTGGGATCGAGCTCTTTGGTATATTTGGTTTGACTTCCGATTGAATTGGAACTAATACATAAATCGATCAGAGTATAAACATTAATCAACTGACCGTTAGGCTTTTGGGCCGTAAATTGGAACGAGGGGAGTTGATAGAGCCGGATACCGATTTGCTCTTCATCTTCATATCCAACCGTAATCCCGAAAAATTTAAATCGTCCGAATTCAAGTTCCAGAAAAGTCGTTTTAAATCCGAAAGAAGAGCTGGCATATGTCGTTGCTATTTTATAGATAGCAGATGCTTCAATCGCACCGAGGAGATACTGCGCCTCGGTATTCAAAGAAACAATTTTCCCGCCGGAGTTAAAAAGGATAAATGGATTAAAGTCGTACTCAATCCATTGCTGATCGAATGTCATCAGTCCTCGATATAATTTTTAAGTTTACGACCCACTTTAGGGTGTTTGAGTTTCTTGATCGCGCTGCTCTCAATCTGACGGACACGCTCACGAGTAACGTTAAGCTCTTTACCAATCTCTTCGAGGGTACGGTCACTTTCATCGTCCATAATACCGAAACGCATTTTGATAACTGCTTTTTCACGCTCATTGAGCTGTTCTAAAACACTTTCGATTTGGACTTTCAAATCGTCTTTCAAAATAGCGTCACTTGGAGAGAGTGACATTTTGTCTTCGATGAAATCACCGAAACGTCCGTCCTCTTCATTCCCGATAGGAGCTTCGAGTGAAATCGGCTCTTTGGTAATTTTGATAACATTTTTAACTTTTTCAACCGACAAGCCCACTTCTTCCGCGATGGTTTCGACATCCGGCTCTTTTCCGTGTTCTTGGAGGTGTTTACGCATAATCTTATTGATACGGTTGATCGTTTCAATCATATGAATCGGAATACGGATGGTACGTGCCTGATCGGCGATAGCACGGCTGATCGCCTGACGGATCCACCACGTCGCGTAGGTTGAGAACTTATACCCTTTTTGGTATTCGAATTTATCCACCGCTTTCATCAATCCGATGTTTCCTTCTTGAATCAAATCAAGGAAAGGAAGACCTCGGTTGGTATAACGTTTAGCAATCGAAACAACCAGACGGAGATTCGATTTTGCCATACGGGTTTTAGAGACTTCAGAGATATTTTTACCCCGTTTGATCTGTTCCAAAATATCGGCTAACTTTTCAGGCTCCATATTGAAGCCCCCTTTGGAAGCCTCTTTGGTTTGGATCAGTTTTTTGATTTCCATATAGGTGCTGACCATAGTTGCTTCAGGAACTTTGGTAGCAATCTCTTCTTTGGTCAAATCGCAAATTTTATTCAAAATCAATACATGATTTTTTTTGAGCTGATCGTTAAAAAGGGGAAGTTTGTACTCAAGACGTTTGAGCTCACGATCAAACCCTTCATCACTGCGCAATGCTGTCTCCATCGACCTTACCAATTCATTGATAAGCTTAGAGGTTGGTCCAAGATCCAACAATGCTTCTTTGAGCATTTTTTTCTTGAAGCTGACGTTGAGGAAGAATAAAACATACTCAGCATCCATCTCATCAATCGAACACTCATCTAACATTTTTTCGGTTGCTTTAACCCAATCTTTTTTCGCTTTTTCAAGTGCTTTAAAACTGGTAACAACTTTTTCAACCCGTTTTTTATCTTTTACCGACGGGGCTTTTTCCGTTGTTTCTTCTTCATCGATTTCATCATCGCTGTCATCATTTTCTTCTTCGTTCTCTTCTTCAAAGCTTTTAAAGAGTTCTTTGACACGACGTTCGCGGTTGATGAGTGGATCTTTGTAATCGAGGATGAAATCGATAAGGTAAGGGACCGAACAGATTGCATCGATAATAATCCCTTCCCCCATCTCCATACGTTTAGAGATCTCAACCTCTTCTTCTTTGGTTAGAAGGGGAATTTGACCCATTTCACGTAAATACATACGAACCGGAGAATCAGAACGTGACCACTCGAGAAGTTCATGCTGTTTAAGAATGTCAAATTCATCACCGCTGGCTTCTTCAATGTATTTAAGTTGAGCGGCACGTTTGGCAGCTGCTTCTTGCTGATTGAGCATTTTCGCGTGTTCTGAAGAGGTAAAAAGACATATCTTGTGTTTTTGAGCCAGCTTTAGGATAGTTTTTGCTTGGGCAAGGGTAGGTTGTTTGTCAAAAGGATCGACAATTGTTTCATACGTGAGACAATTTTTAGATTTATGTTCGGCAAATAGAGTTTCGAGGTGTTTATTTAGATCTTTGACGCTCATTCTAGGAGGGCTCCCTTACGTTTAAAAAGATGTGGATTATACCGAAATTTTTCTTAAAGTCTATGTTTGCTCGCAAAATGTATTCCATAAAATATATTGGAACACTTGTTGCTATCAGAGTCTCAATACTCCACAAGGATGATAAATGCAGACCGGATATTATGCGGCAACAGGGGGGATGGTAGCACAGTTTAATCGTATGGATACGATTGCTTCCAACCTGGCTAATGCCAATACAACGGGATACAAACGAGATCAACTGATTACGGGTGATTTTGCACGTTTATTTAAAACGGCGCAAAGTGAGCTTCCGATTTCCAATCAAACGGAAGAAGCGGCCCAATATTTCAACCGTTCTCTCTCTCGTGTTCCTCAGATTACTGATGCTTATACCGACCATTCATTAGGATCAATGCAGCGAACCGATAATACCTTTGATTTGGCTCTTGCGAAAGAGGGACAATTTTTTGCGGTCAAAACACCGCAAGGGGTTCGTCTTACGAGAGATGGCTCATTTACTATTAATGATGAGGGAAATCTGGTCAATAAACAAGGACATGAAGTTCTACCGGCTGATTATTTTAAAACCAAAACAACGATTAAATTGACTCAGCAAGACAGCATTGTTACGATCGATAAAAATGGACAAATTTCTACTAATGTTCCTGATTCAATGCAAATGGTAGCCAACAAAAAATTGCTTGTCGTTGAACCTCAAAATCTAAGAGCCATCAAAAAAGAGGGCGAGAATCTCTATATTCCAGAATCAACTGATCCACTGACACCCTTAACCGAAAGCGGAAGTGTAATGCAGGGATTTGTTGAAAAAAGCAATGTTAATGCAGTCAATGAAATGATCGCATTGGTTGAAGCCAATCGTCTTGTCGGTATGTATCAAAAAGCGATGGATTCACAAATGAATGATCTTAACCGTGATGCGATTGAAAAAATCGCTTCAACACGACGATAAACTTAAGGAGATATGACTCATGATGCAATCACTTTACACCAGTTCTACCGGAATGATGGCAATGCAAACCCAAATCGATACCACGGCGAATAATATTGCCAACGTTAATACGATGGGATATAAAAAGTCACGTGCTGAATTCGCCGATTTGATGTACAAAGTTATGACCTATGCGGGAACATCTACCAGCGATACAACCAAATCTCCTACCGGGATCGAAGTGGGGCTTGGGGTACGACCAACCGCTATCAATAAAATCTTTACCGAGGGGAGTCTCAAACAAACGGACAATACCCTCGATACTGCCATTACCGGCAAAGGTTTTTTTAAACTCGAACTCCCAAACGGAACCGAAGTCTATACCCGCAACGGTTCATTTAAAGTCGATGAAAACGGTACGCTCGTAAACTCGGACGGATACAAACTCGTCCCTGAAGTGGTGGTTCCCGAAGATTCTATCGATATCAGTATCGGAACGGATGGTATTGTCAGCGTTACCCAATCAGGACAAGCGCAAGCAACTCAGGTAGGACAAATTTCATTGACCAACTTTATCAATCCGGCCGGTTTGCATGCGATGGGAGATAATCTTTTTGTGGAAACGGACAGTTCAGGTCAACCGGTTGAAGGTACTCCGGGCGTAGACGGCTTAGGAAATATTCGACAAGGATTTGTGGAACTTTCAAACGTTCAGCTCGTCGTTGAATTGACCGATCTTATCACCGGACAGCGTGCCTACGATGCGAATTCCAAAGTTATTACCACCAGCGATGAAATGCTCGCAACAACCAACGGATTGAAACGCTAATATTAATCACTATTAAATCCCTTTTTCGGGGATTTAAAACTCTTTCAACTCTTCTTGGCTATAATCCCCTTAATTTTACGTAACATAGGATTTTTTTGATGCAAAAGATTGAAGGGAAAGTTTGGAATTTCGGTAAAGATATCGATACCGACCTCATTATTGCCGCACGTTATCTGAATACTTCAGACCCAAAAGAACTCGCAAAACATGTCATGGAAGATGCTGACCCAACATTTGTGAGCAAAATGATCCCCGGTGACATTATCGTTGCCGATGAGAATTTCGGATGCGGTTCTTCACGCGAACATGCACCGATCGCCCTCAAAGCAGCCGGTGTAGCTGCGGTTATCGCTCCAACTTTTGCCCGTATTTTTTATCGCAACGCGTTCAATATGGGACTCCCGATTTTTGAACTTACAGAAAGTTTAGAAATCAAAGAGGGTGAATCGGTCAGTATCGATATGGATGCAGGAACAATCACCAATACAACCAATGGAAAAGTATACAACTTTATCCCGATTCCGCCATTTATGCAAGAATTACTAAGTGCCGGCGGATTAATGAATTACGCAAATGCCGAAATAGCAGCTCAGGAGAAATAATTGATGAAAAGTTACAACATTGCACTGATCAAAGGGGATGGAATCGGTCCTGAAATCGTTGATGAAGCGGTAAAAGTTCTGGACGCGGTTGCTGCATGTGAAAACCTGGAGTTCAACTACCAAGAAGCTCTTATGGGCGGATGCGCTTACGACGTTACGGGTGATCCGTTGCCTCAAGAGACGATTGATATCTCTTTAGCAAGCGACGCGGTACTTTTCGGCGCTATCGGTGGAACCAAATGGGATACCCTCCCGAGAGAAAAACGTCCTGAGAGCGGTTTGCTCCGTTTCCGTAAAGAGTTGGGTGTATTTGCCAACCTCCGTCCGGCCAATGTTTATGATGAACTCGTTAATGCAAGCTCGCTCAAACCTGAAATCGTTAAAGGTGTTGATTTGATGGTTGTCCGCGAACTGATCGGCGGCATCTATTTCGGTGAGCCAAAAGGGCGTGATGAAAACCGTGGATGGAATACGATGGTTTATACCCGCGATGAAGTCATCCGCATCGCGCATGTGGCCTTTAAAATCGCGATGGAACGTTCTAAAAAAGTGTGTTCGGTTGATAAGGCAAATGTACTTGACGTAAGCCAGTTGTGGCGTGAAGTGGTCGAAGAAGTAGCGAAAGAATACCCTGAGGTAGAACTCAGCCACATGTATGTCGATAATGCGGCGATGCAGTTGATTCGAGATCCGAAACAATTCGACGTAATTTTGACCGGAAATATCTTCGGAGATATTCTAAGTGATGAAGCTAGTATGCTCTCAGGTTCGATCGGGCTTCTCCCCTCGGCGTCTGTCGGTGCAGCTATCGGGGTGTATGAGCCGATTCACGGTTCGGCTCCCGATATCGCAGGGCAGGGGATTGCAAATCCTATCGCTACCATCGCGAGTGCTTCAATGATGCTCCGTTTCGCCCTTAACGAGCACAAAGCGGCAGATCGTATCGATTACGGCATCAAACAAGCGCTTGCTGAAGGCTACCGTACCAAAGATATTGCGGGATTCGATGCTAAAGAGATATGTTCAACCAGCGAAATGGGTTCCATCATCGCAAATTTTGCAGCCAAATGCAAACTCTAACCCTCGCTAATATTTACGAACTTCAAGGGCTCAAAGAAGATGCTCTTGAAATTTACAAAGAGATTTTAAAAAAAGACCCCTCAAATGCGGATGCAAAAATTGCAATTCGTCGTCTCTCAGGGATGCGTAAAAAGTTTTTAGGGGTCAACAATGAAATGAAAGCTTTTTTTGTCCAAATGGACGAAGAGGCTGAATTTATTCAGTTTGAAAGGTGGTTGTTACGCGCATGGAACTAAAAGATGTTATTTTGTCCACATTGGCAGAGATTGAAGAGTTAGCTGCATCTCCTGAAAGCGCTGAAAAAATTGAGCCTCTCAAAGAGGAAAACCCATTTCATCATGATGAACCTATCAAAAAGGATCATTTGAACGTTGAGAGCATTCATACCGTACGTGATGACGAAGCAAGAATGCTAGAGGGGATTCGAGAACGCCTCCTCGTTCTTTTTGAAGGATTTCAATCTCCTAATAATGTCCAAATTGAAGCGAAAGTGGATTTGACACTCAATTTTCTTGAATATCTTTTAGCAACGATCGATCATCGTTTGGATACGATCAAATAATTTAAAATGCTCCACACTAGAGGTTAAAGAATGAACGAACACTATCGGGTATTGATCCATTGTAACGATGAAAAAGGGCTCGTCTATAAAGTATCGAGTGTCTTTTTTCACCGTAATCTCAATATTATTTCCAATAATGAATTTGTCGATAAAGCCCACAATAAATTTTTTATGCGCAGCGTTGTTGCCGGTGAAATTGCACCCGATGTACTTCGTTCTGAACTAAAAGCTATTTTACCTGTAAACGCCCATTTGGAAGTTATCGCTCCGCGTAAAAAAAGGGTGGTCTTGATGGCGACCAAAGAGTCTCATGCATTGGGCGATATTTTAATTCGCTACGAAGCAGGTGAACTCGATTGTCACATTGTGGGAGTTGTCTCAAATTATGATTTACTGGAGCCGTTGGTTTCAAAATTTGATATCCCTTTTTATACCGTCTCACATGAAGGATGCGACCGTGATGAACATGAAAAACGTGTTCTCGCACAGCTCTCAGAACTCGGTGAGATCGATTATATGGTACTGGCAAAATACATGCGTATTTTGACTCCCCGTTTCGTTAGAGCTTATGAAGATAAAATCATCAACATCCACCACTCGTTTCTCCCTGCCTTTATTGGAGCGAATCCGTATAAACAAGCGTATGAGCGTGGAGTCAAAATTATCGGCGCAACAGCCCATTTCGTAAACAATCATCTCGATGAGGGACCGATCATCGCGCAAGACGTTATCCACGTCAATCACGCCTACGGATGGGAAGAGATGCAGCGCTTGGGCCGTGACGTTGAGAAAATCGTCCTCTCCAAAGCACTTAAATTAGCATTGGAGGATCGTATTTTTGTTCATGCCAATAAAACGATCATTTTCTAAATGTTTAATATCGTTTTAGTCACTCCTCAAATCCCGAATAATACAGGGGCAATAGGAAGGTTGTGTGTTAATACCGGGTCATCGTTACACCTAATCAAACCAATCGGTTTTGATATCGATGAAAAAGCGGTACGTCGTGCAGGTTTGGATTATTGGCATAAAATCGATTTGCATGTCTGGGAGAATATCGATGATTTCATGAATGCTCACCCTAATACTGAGCGTTTTTTCTTCGCGACTACTAAAACAGACCGTCCCTATTTTGAACTAGATTTCAAAGAGGGTGATTATCTTTTATTCGGCAGTGAAACATCTGGGATTCCAAGTGATATCCTGGAATCATTTCCAAATCAAACAATGACTATACCGATGACCAAAGAAGGACGAAGTCTAAATCTCGCTATCAGCAGCGGAATAATCCTCTATGAAGCGATCAAACAAAATTTTAATTCTTACCGAAAGATGATGTAACATGTGGTTTCAAATTCTCGATACTTTCGTCATTGTTTTATTTATTATTTTTCTCGTCTTTATCTTTAGAGGATATCATCTTTCCCGTCTGGATAAAATGGAGAAAGAGGATCAAGAAAAAAATCTTTAGACTAAAAAATTTTCTCTGCCCACATTCCCATCTTCATTTCAAATTTATCCATCCATCCGTTTGCTTTGCGAATAACCTTTGCCATTGTCAACTCCTTGAGTGATATTAGGCAAATTGTAGATTGATTTAAAAATATCGATATAAAATATGTCATTTTGTCATATAATTGCTTTTTTTATGGCATAATACCTACAATATACTATCAATACTTCAAAAGGATTTCAATATGAAAACATTCAGTGATATCGTTGAGGCAATCAAAGATATTGTCTCTTCCGAATTCCCCGATAAAAAAGTGTTTGATAAAGATGTGGCTGAATTATTGGATATTTCACAAATGAATTTTGCCACCATGAAAAAACGCAACAAAGTTCCCTTTAGTGAATTACTCGATTTTTGCGCTAAACGCTCTATCGCTATCAATTGGTTGCTCTATAACCAATCTCCTGAGAGTTTGATAGAACCGACTAACCGTGTATATATGGTGCGCTATTTCTCTTCGGTCAACGCCTCTGCGGGTGGAGGGGCGGAAAACGACGAACTCGAGTATGAGCCTTTAATGTTGGAAGAAAATTTTGTTTTTTCTCTCGGAGGAGAGAAAGAGCTGCGTCATATCGAAGCTATCAATGTTTCCGGTGATTCCATGGAGCCCTCTTTTAGCTATAACGATATAGTTTTTGTCAACCGTTCTAAAACGGATCTAAGCCGAGGGGGAATTTTTACCATTCGAACTGAACACGGGCTCTTTATTAAGCGTTTGCAAGTGCGGATTGATGGTAAACTTGATATTATTTCAGATAACAAAGACTATCCAACCTATGTTGCACATAAAAATGAAGTCGAAATTATCGGCCGAGTTGTAGGACGTTTTGGCGGAGTCGAATAATATTGGAAATGTATGATGAAAACAACCGTATGGATAAGTGGGCTTTTATTGGTATTGGGGGGGTGTAGCACCCATATAACTACCCCTGTGATACCTGCACCAATAAAGTCTCCTAATGCTACTAAAACACTTGATACAAATCAAAGTGCTTTGAGTGATCCATTTTGTTGCATGCTTCCCCAAGACCTTGAACTAAAGCTCCCTGAATACGGTCCAAAAGTAAACGATTTGGAACGATTTGAGCAATCGATGGCCCCGTATGTCGAAAAAAACGGTGTTGATCGTGAAAATTTATTTGAAGTTCAAAATAGCTTTGAAATGCGTTACTTTTCACCGTGGGGGTACATTGCTGCACCTCAAAAAGTAGAAGAGGTCACATGGCCGCTTCGAGCTTTCAGAGGAGGGTATGGAAGTAATCTAAAACCAGTCCCCCCTTTATGGTTTGAAGAGATGAAACAGCAAAGTAATTTTGAAGCCTACGGAACGATCAATAAAAAAGCGATTACTCTAAAATGGATGGATATTCGAGCATTTCCGACGGATAAACCACTGTATAAAAATCCCGCACTGCCGGGGGAGGGGTATCCATTCGATCTCTTGCAAAATAGCAGTGTCAATTACAATGAACCTATTTTTATCTCACATACCTCAAAAGACGGGGCATGGAGCTATATTTTTACCAATAACGTGTCAGGATGGGTCAAATCAGACGGTATTACTCTGATCAATGATGAAACAGCGCTTATGATTCAAAAATCCGAAAAAGCTTTTTTGATTGAAGATAATATAGCGTTATTGGACAATACGAACCGATTTATTGCCTATTCACGCGTGGGTATGGTTTTACCTTTGGAACGTGTCGAGGGTGACAACTATTATGTCAAAGCGATTGATACAAACAGTTCAACCAAAATCCTGTCTCTGCCAAAACACTCAGCCCATATCGGTGTAAGCCGACTCAACAAAAGTGACTTAATTACCATTGGAACACAACTGCTGAAAAATACCTACGGTTGGGGCGGAATGTATGGAGAACGTGATTGTTCTTCTATGATACGTGACATGATGACCCCATTTGGAATTTGGCTCCCGCGTAACTCTTCTGCGCAAGCACGGAAAGGTGACATCGTCTCATTTACAGGGCTGAGCGATGATGAAAAGCTCTTTCTAATAAAAGAAAAAGGCATCCCATTCGAAACCATTATTTATCTCAAAGGGCATGTATTGCTTTACGTTGGCACCTATCAAGATAGTGTAATGGTGATGCATAATGTTTGGGGAGTACGTACCCTCGATAAGCAAGGCAATCGTGGACGTCATATCATCGGTAAAGCGGTAATCAGTACATTAGAACTGGGAGCGGATTTAGAAGATTTCGATCCGGCTATGAAATTACTTTCACGCGTGGAGAGTATGAATATATTTACTCAACCTCCGACTACCCTTACTCGTAATACTAAAAATATTCCCAAAAAGAAATCTCTTTAAAAAATTATCCTCGAATATCTAAAAGCGAGCCCAGCATCTCATCTTGGGTTCGAATTGCTTGAACGTTTGAAGCAGCAATTTTTTCGATCGAAATCTGATCCGTTAACTCTTTCGAGAGATTGGTCTGTGATTTTTCACTTCCGTTCGACGTAGCCAATGTCGTATTGGCTTTAGTTGATCCGTTTTGTGTTTCACTGACAGTCGTATTGCGTGGAACATACCCATCGGTATTAACATTTGCCACATTTTGGGCATTGTTATTCATATAAGTTTGATTCGACATCAAAGAAGAGATGTTTGAGCTCATCATCTAAAGCTCCTTATTATCAGATAAGAAAAGTATATTCCCCGCTCGCTTAAGAGTTAGCAGGGTAATTCGATTAGTGTAAATCGGCATTGAGCTTCACTTCACGTGTAGAGCGGCGGATAAGCAATTGACCTGTTGTTGAATCTTGTCGGTAATGGATACCGTTCAATCCGACCAAATCTTTACCTTTGAAACTGGTTCCGCTCAATGCGGTTGCAGGATTTGCTTCTTGGATTTTAGCCAACTCTTCGGCACTCACCGCAAATTTTGTTCCCGCCAATACGGCGATCCCCGCATCGACGATACATCCATCCCCTAGAGCGATACCCGTTACCGAATTAGCCCCTAACAGGGTATTTTTACCGATTGTGACGGGGATTCCGTCGGTTCCGCTCAAAACGCCGAGGATTGAGGCCCCGCCGCCGACGTCTGAACCATCACCCACAACGGCAGAACTGGAAATACGCCCCTCTACCATGCTCACACCGGTAGTTCCCGCATTAAAGTTGACATAGCTGGCACCCGGCATGATCGTCGTACCGGCATGGAGTTGCGCACCGAAACGGACTTTTGAATCGTCCAATACTCGAGTATTGTTAGCCGGGATAATGTGTTGGAGATAACGCGGGAATTTATCGACGAAATCAATTTTTGGATATTCGTTGGCAAATTTAAGTTCAATCTCATTTTCACGCAACCATTCGAGTTCGATCGGTTGCCCGTCCGACCATGCGACATTATGCAATGCGCCAAATGCACCGTTAAGATTAAGAGAGCGAAGCGGTGCTTTAGATGTTGATAATGCGTAAAGTTTGAGATACGTACCTTCAACACTGACACAAGCGACATCATCAAACAATAGTACAAGACGGAACTCACCCTCGCGCATACCGCGTTCTTTGATTTGGTTATAGAGGGCTGAGATCACTTGGATATTTTTGTGTGCATCCCCGTACGCTTCATCTGAATAGGGGGTAAATGCGTTTAAACACCCCTCTAAAAATTTGAGGGTTACGGGGACAATTACTTCATTCGCGGTAAAATCAATCTCGAAACCTTGCTCTTGAGCACTTTTGATAAAGATCGCCGCACTGCCGAAGTTTTCGTTCCAGTTGATATGAGGGAACGAGGCTTGGAGGATTTTATCGCTGTTAAGCTGACCGAAATCAACACGGCAAATACCGAATGCGAGGGGATTTTTGAATCCTGTAGTGTTTTGAATCTCTTGAACACATGCTTTAAACGCTGATTCGGTTTCTAGAATTTCCATATTTGCTCTCTTGTTATAAAATTAATGTGGAATTTTACCATAAGAGCCTAGACTTCAGTTGAATCTTGCATGTTATACTATCGCATATTATTGATGGAATGATTATGGAACAATGGATTGAATTATTAAAAGCGAATGATTATCTTGGTGTTAAAAAACATCTCAAAAGCGGCGGCAACCCCAATGAGGTGGAAGAGAACGGTGAATCGGTGATTTGTTTTGCTATGCGCTATCACTGTGATAGTGAAATAATCGATTTATTAATCGATAACGGAGCCGATATTCATCATGTAGATGAGGAAGGGGTTAGTGTATTTGATGTAGCTGTCACGTATAACAATCTGCCCCTCATTGAAAAACTGATTGTGGATGGTTTTGATGTCAATCAACCGACACGCAGAAGCGGGTTTACTCCACTCATGGGAGCCGTTTGTTACGGACGTGTTGATGTAATCAAAAAATTATTGGAATTAAATGTCGATATACACTCTCGCGATGCTTATGGATTAAGTGCTCTCGATTTTGCACGCAAAATGCATAAAAAATCAATTTTGGCTCTTTTAGAAGGAGGTAACGATGGAACAGATTAAAACGTTTTTATTATTAGGTTCTTTAAGTGTACTTCTCGTACTTATCGGCGGATACTTTGGGGGAACCGGCGGTATGGCAATTGCCCTCCTGATCGCGGGAGGAATGAACTTTTACGCCTATTATTTTTCCGACGCGATGATATTGAAACATTACAATGCACATGAGGTTGACCCCCGAGAAGCACCAATGCTTTACCGTGTTGTCGAACGTCTTGTCGAACGTGCAAATTTACCAATGCCAAAAGTCTATATTATCCATGATCATATCCCCAATGCATTTGCCACCGGTCGTAATCCTGAACATGCTGCCGTAGCAATTACGACAGGACTGTTAGAGTTGCTTTCTGAGGATGAAATAGAGGGGGTTATGGCACATGAGCTATCCCATGTTGAGCATCGGGATATTTTGGTTGCAACCATCGCGGCTACCATCGCCGGAGCCATCGCCTTTGCTGCGAATATCATGCAGTTTGGTGCGATGTTCGGTAACCGAAATAATCGAGGCGGTAATCCGATTTTGATGATTGCCATGGCTATTTTACTCCCCATCGCTGCGAGCATAATTCAAATGACAATCAGCAGATCACGTGAGTTTATGGCGGATGAAGGTGCGGCACGTTTGACCGGACATCCTGAATGGCTTCAAAATGCTCTGATAAAACTTTCGAACTATAACGGAAGAGGAGAAGTGCACGGAGCAACTCCGGAAAATGCCCATATGTTTATCATAAGTCCCTTTGATGGCAAAAAAATTTCATTTGCGAATCTCTTCCGTACCCACCCTACGACGGAACAACGATTGGAACGTTTAGAGGCATTAAAAGAGGAACTTAATTCGTCTACAGAACAAAACAAGCTCTATGACAGACATTATGTTTAGCGAGTCATTCAGACTCGATTTTGAGTGTAAAATGCGGTTTGTGCGGTAACTCTTTTTTCGGGCTTTTGAGAAAAACATATCGATAGAATACATACACAACCGCACTGATACTTAGTGCAACGAGTAAATAATTTACTGTACTCATCCAATCTCCTCATAACTAGTATTATAAGTAAATCGACAAAATATTTAAAATCTTTATTTTTTGTTATTTAGAATGATTTCAAAAGGAATTAATTTTTCCTCTAAAGCATCGATAAATAGCTGAAAATTTTGAATACCCAATTCATAATCAAGCGATGCAACAGAAATTTCAACTATTGGATTTCCTCCGTTCATCATCGGCAAAGATGAAAAGTCAACTGATTTATCCATTCTATTCATCACATCAATCAGAGTATTTTCAGAGGTTTGAGCGATGAGTGTATGACGAAAAAGCAACGGTGCTTTGGGATAAAAACATTTCAATGCTTCCTCAACCATCGGATGGGACATTTCAGGAAATCCCGGCATAAAGAAGTAGCGATCTTCAAGATAAAATCCAGACATATTATTGATTGTATTATGGAGAAGCTCAGATTCTTTAGGGAGTTCAGCCATATGGACTCGGTGAGGATAGGCTGCTTCTGCGAAACGCTCAATAATATCCTGCGTAAACTGTTCATGCGGAATCAATTCACCGTCACTGAAGACGTTG
>NZ_MIBT01000115.1:0-11850 GCF_001829605.1 Sulfuricurvum sp. RIFCSPLOWO2_12_FULL_43_24
CTCGATAACCTCTTCGATCTCTAAAAACTCTTGGTAGGCCTCAGAGTTTAACGCTTTTTGGTTGCTCATTAGATAAAGTTCATCTTCGATTTGCTCGCGTACTTTTTTATAAAGAGCGTAAGGGAGTAAGACACTTTTTGGCTCATGTCGGCGACCGTCTTCGATGAGGGTAATGCCATCGGTTGCATTGAGTAATGCAGGATGACGTAGAATATCGGTAGTTGTAACGGTAGTCATCACACACCTCTTAGTTTTGATTGTATAAATACAATTGTATCATATGTATTAGTAAATGTATCATGTTCTATTCTAACTCGATTTAGTTCCTTATAATATAGAACCCCTTATAATCTATCCCTAAAACAGAAATCAAGGTTTAATCAATGAAAATAGTCGTTATCCAAGGGCCAAACCTCAATATGCTCGGTGTACGTGAACAACAAGTATACGGACCGATGCGTTTAGAGCAAATCCATGCACAGATGAAAGAGGTCGCAACTCAAAACGGTGTAGAGATCGAGTTTTATCAAAGCAATTTAGAGGGTGAAATTGTTGACCGTATTCAAGAGTGTTACGGTGATGCAGACGGGATCATTATCAATCCGGCTGCTTACACGCATACCTCTATCGCGATTCGTGATGCAATCAGTGCGGTCAATCTTCCGACCATTGAAGTTCATATCAGTAACATCTATCGCCGTGAAGAGTTCCGTCAAAAAAGTATGACCGCTCCGGTATGTACCTCTTCGGTGATCGGTTTTGGTCCGTTCGGATACCATTTGGCAATGGTGGGGATGATGCAAATTTTGAGTGAAATCAATGCAATGCGTCAAGCACAGCAAGGCACGGTAGAAGAGTAAATTATGCCGCTCTGCCGTATTCTGGATGAGAGCCATCGCATTTATGTGGATCACAATTTTCCTAAATCGCTTCAAAAGGCTCCGGGATATCGCTATCGCGTCGTTTTAGGCGTTGGGGGAAACATCGGAGATACGCGGCGCCGGATGAATCATCTTTGGCACTATTTGGGGAAATTACCGCAGATTTGTAGAATCCGAAGCGGGGTGATATTGCGAAATCCCCCTTTCGGATATTACGATCAGGGTGATTTTGACAATACGGTTATCGAAATCGGAACGTCATTAGAACCAAAAGCATTGTTGCGTTTGGTATGGCGGATAGAGAAACGTTTTGGGCGTCGTCGCAGTTTTGCGAATGCGCCGAGGACGTTGGACTTGGATATACTATTCTTTGAAAATCGTGTGATGAATACGAAAGAGTTATCTATCCCCCATCCTCATTGGAGCGAACGCTCCAGTGTGACGATTCCTCTTGGAAGTTTGGCTTGAGAGAGCATACGGAGACACTATGAAAATCTTGACATTTAGCGGTGCCACCCCTGCTGAAGCGCTTAAAAAAGCGCAATTGGAGGTTGGCGAAGAAGCGATGCTGATCGAGACACGTGAAGTACAGAAAAAATCACTGGGCAAAAGTGCTTTGTATGAGATTGTCGTAGGGATTGAAGAGGACTCTCTTCCCAAACCGCGAGCTAAAATCGAAGAACCGTTGATGAAACAGCGTCCATTGGCACAAAAAAGCAGTGATGTTCTTTACAATATCTCCGAAGCCGCCAAACAAATCTCCAAAATAGCCGAAGTGACCGAAGAAGAGCAGCGACCTGCCCGCCAAGCTCCTGCTGCTGAGAGTGAAGATCTGAAGCGGATCAAAGAGGAGATCGAAAAACTCGGCGACAAAGTTAAACTGATCCAAAACATGTTTTGGGATGAAAAATCTCCGAAAACATCGGCTCCTATCCCTCCAGAATTTGCCGAGATTTACCGTCTTGCCCAACAAAGCGGGATGGATCAAAATCATCTTGATGAGATTATGCAGCTGACGTTGGAGCATATGCCTTCGAAAATGCGGGAAAGTTCTTCAACTGTTAAGCGCTATTTTCAAGTATTGATGCGCAAAATGATCCCTGTTCGACTTGAGACTTCACCGAAAAATGGCGGAAAAAAAGTGATTATGCTCGTAGGTCCTACGGGGGTAGGAAAAACAACCTCAATTGCGAAACTGGCAGCCCGTTTTTCGTATTTACTCGAGAAAAAATACAAGGTAGGGCTTGTGGTGCTCGATACGTATCGTATCGGTGCGGTTGAGCAGCTGATGCAGTATGCTCGAATGATGAAACTGGGGATTGAGACGGTGGTCGATCCGCCGGAATTCTCCAGTGCTCTTAATGCGTTGCGCTACAGTGACTATATATTGATTGATACGATGGGGTCATCCCCCTATGACAAAGGGAAAATCGAAAAGATATATGAGTGTCTGCAGGGTAACGAGACGGATTACAGCGTAGATGTCGTTTTGGTTATGCCAAGCTCGATCAAATACGAAGATCTCAAAGCAACCTATGATAATTTCGCTCCGCTTGGGATCGATACGATGATGTTTACCAAACTCGATGAGACGAGAGGATTTGGAAATATTTTCTCTCTCGTTTATGAGACCAAAGTGCCGATCAGCTATTTCTCAGTTGGGCAGGAAGTTCCTGAAGATTTAGTGGTAGCTACGAGCGATTTTTTAGTCGAATGTTTGATGAACGGATTCGGTAAAGGTGAAAATTTATGAGCCATCAAGCCTCTAAACTTGAAGCCCTGGTGAATCAAAACCGAAATACAAAGGGCAAAAAAACCCGTTTTATCGCGATTACCAGCGGTAAAGGCGGTGTCGGTAAAAGTACCATCAGCTCTAATATGGCGTATATCATGGCGAAGTACGGGCTGAAAGTGGGAATTTTCGATGCGGATATCGGATTAGCGAATCTCGATGTTATGTTCAACGTTAAAATTCAAAAAAATATTCTCCATGTCCTCAAAGGGGAAGCAACTGTCGAAGATATCTTGGTTCCGATCGAGAAAAATCTTGTTCTTATCCCGGGAGAGAGCGGTCAGGAGATTTTTAAATACGCCTCTGGGGGATTATTCGAGCGGTTTATGGATCAGGCCAATGTTTTGGATGATTTGGATGTGATGATTATCGATACGGGTGCCGGAATCGGAGAACATATTCAGCTCTTTTTACGAGCCTGCGATGATGTCATCGTTGTGACGGTGCCTGATCCGGCGGCGATTACCGACGCGTATGCAACAATTAAGGTGACTTCACGCCTCAGAGATGAGATCAACGTTATCATGAATCAGGTGCGCTCGCCCAAAGAAGCGGAATCTTTGTTTGAGAAAATCCATAAAGTAGCACAGGCAAATATCGGAGGTTCATTACAGCTTAATTATTTAGGGCAGGTTTCGAGTGATCCTAAAATTTCGAACAGTGTCAAAAAAAGGGCTCTGTTTAGCCGTGATTTTCCGACGGCCACACCGACAACAGAATTAGAGCAGATCGTTAAGCGTATCGCAAAAAAACTGGAACGAAATGTGCTGGTAGATCCCAAAGAGAGCGGGTTAGGCGGACTGTTTAAGCGTTTAATGGAGCACTTTTAATCCCAAATATGGGAATGACGGCAATCGTTTTTTTGTATAAAATTACTGAAACAAGGATAAAACTATATGCGGGGTTCGAATTTTGTCTCTTTTTTAACGGTACAAGGTTTTTTCATCGGTATTGTTTTTGGGGTACTTAAATCAAGTTCTGCGGAGAGTTTTCTGGGATTTGTACTCCTGATAACGGTATTTTTTTATCTTTTTGCCCATTTATGTGTTGGATTTTTCTTTCAGACGCTTGGAGTTAAAACCCATCCGTTTCCTAAAGTATCGCATGAACATAATCTCGATTTCTTTGTCCGTGAAATCAATAAACGTGAACAATTTATCGATGCATTTTATACCCATAAAGCCGATTTGTTAGACGAGAAAGGGCGAGGATGAGCGGCGCAAATGTTTATACGCAAGAGTTGAAACATCGTGAAGATCAGCTTGCCCTCCAATATCTTCCTGCCGTGAAAGCGATGTCGTTTCGTCTCAAAGAGCGTTTGCCAAGCTCGATTGACTACATGGATCTATGTGCGATCGGAACGGAAGAGTTGGTCAAATTAGCGCGCCGTTATGATGAATTGCAAAATGATTCATTCTGGGGATATGCTAAAACGAGAGTGTATGGGGCAATGCTCGATTATCTTCGTTCACTCGATACGGTAAGCCGTTCAAGTCGTCGTCTTATCAAAGAAATTGACAGTGCTATCGAAGTGTATATGGCGGATCATGACGATGAACCCAGCGATGAAGAACTCTCAAAAATTTTAGGAATCGAAGTTGAAAAAATCCATGAAGCACGGATTGCTTCGGATATTTATACCGTGATGCCATTGGATGATCAGCTGGGTACTCCGGAAGAGTGCGGAATGCTGGAGAGGATAGAACATGATGATTTGGTGGAAGCGATTCAACATGTTTTGATGAGCTTTGAAGAACGTGAGCAGATTATCATTCAACTCTATTATTTTGAAGAGTTGACGCTTAAAGAGATCAGTGAAATCGTCAATATCACCGAATCGCGTATTTCACAAATCCATAAATCGGTTATTCGACGAATTAAAGATGCAGTAGGAGGGCGATAATGGCTGATATTCTATCACAAGAAGAGATTGATGCCCTCTTGGACGTTGTCGATGATGAGGGAGATGGTGTATTAGAATCGGGTGATGAGGGGCTGTTCTCTCAGCGTCAAATTACCCTTTATGATTTTAAACGTCCTAACCGCGTCTCTAAAGAACAGCTTCGTGCCTTCAGAGGGATTCATGACAAGATGGCCCGCTCCATCGCATCACAGATTTCAGCGATTATGCGCTCCATTGTCGAGATTCAGCTCCACTCCGTCGATCAGATGACCTATGGGGAGTTTTTAATGTCGCTCCCAAACCCGACCAGCTTCAACGTTTTTTCGATGAAACCGCTGGAGGGGAACGGTGTTTTAGAGATCAACCCCTCTATCGCATTTCCGATGTTGGACCGTATTCTCGGCGGAAAGGGTGAGCCTTTTGAAGCTAACCGTGAGTTTTCCGATATCGAACTCTCCCTTTTTGAAACAATCTTGCGGGTAATGATGGGGACATTGCGTGAAGCATGGGCACCCGTAACCGATTTGTATCCTCAGGTCGAATCAAAAGAATCAAGCCCCAATGTTGTTCAAATCGTTGCTCAAAATGAGATTGTTGTAATGGTCGTAATGGAGATCATCATTGGACACAGTTCGGGAATGATGAACATCTGTTATCCCGTTATCGCGTTGGAACCGGTATTGCCGAAACTTGCCAGCCGTGATTTGATGCTGAATGAAACCAGTTCGAAAAAAAGCCGTAATCAAGAACTCCAAGTCCTTTTGGGCGGTGCTCACGTGAATGTTGAAGTGAACCTTGGGGAAGCAGAGTTAACGCTGCATGAGTTGCTTGAATTAGGTGAGGGAGATATAATACGGCTCAATATTCCGGCGGATGATGTTGTAAACGTCAGTGTCGATGGAAAAGAGCGTTTTGTAGGTCAAATGGGGCTGCGACGATTTCGAAAATCGATCCAAATCACATCTCTCATCGATACCGAAAAAGATGCCGTAAAACGGGCGCTTAAAGAGTTTGAAGTGAGACGAAAAGCACGGATTAGCGGGGTCAAAGAGATGATTCGAGGGCCATTAGCAGATGAGGAGGATGAAGATGAGTGATTTTGCCGGAGTATTCGCAAATGAGGCTATTGCTACTATTGAGGGGCTGACGGGCCAGACCCCTAAAATCGTCCTCAAAGAGGCTGAAGATATCTCAATCGTCTCCAATGTTATTCCTCCTATTGCGCTCATTCAAGTGAGTTTCAGCGGTGAAGCATCGGGGCGAGGGCTGATCATGATGCCTCCACAGCTCGCAACGGCATTAGGTGATATGATGCTCGGTGGTGAAGGGACAGCTCAAGATACCATGTCCGATGAAGATATGGATGCGGCCAAAGAGATCGTTTCCAATATCGTCGGTGCTATGAGTACGACTCTTGGGTCACAAAAAGAGCTTCCGAAGTTCACCATTAAACCGGAAAAAGCGGAATTTATTGCTGAAAACGGTGAGGTAAATCTCGATGCGTATGCCAAAATGTTTGTTTTCACGTTTGCATTGGGCGAGATTAACTCGTTAATGATGTTTGCAATCGATTCAGGTGTGAACGGGGCTTTGGGCGGTGTTAAAGCTCCTGCTGCACTTGCTCCAACCGGGAGCATATTTGATGAACCCTCAAGCGAGCCTTCGGTAAAACTGGAAGAGGGCGAGATGAAAAATATCTCTTTGATCATGGATGTCAAACTTCCGGTCCGTGTTCGTATCGGAAAGAAAAAAATGCTCCTTAAAGATGTCCTTAGTATGGATATCGGCTCAGTTATCGAACTGAATCAACTGGCCAATGATCCGCTCGATATTTTGGTGGATGATCATGTGATTGCTCAAGGGGAAGTGGTGATCGTGGATGGAAATTTTGGTGTTCAAATCACCTCGATCGGAACGAAACGTGATCGTCTGAATAAACTTAAAGGGTAATCATGGCGCACAGAAATGGCAAAAAAAAAGAGTACCCGAGTAGTCGTTACGTCAAAGATATTAAATCCGCCGATGTCTGGAGTGTGTTTAAAATTATTGCCGACTTTGTTCAGGGATTTGATGAACTCGGGGATTTAGGCCCTTCTGTAACGATTTTCGGCAGTGCGCGCGTGGATGAAAATCACCCCTATTACCAACAGGCGATGAGCTTATCGGGGATGCTCGCAGAACGGGGTTATAACATCATCACGGGTGGCGGTCCGGGTATCATGGAAGCGGCCAATCGGGGTGCGTATGATTTTGAAGACGTTGAATCGATCGGCTTAAATATCGAACTTCCGGCAGAACAGCAGCCTAACCCCTATATTACAAAGGGACGCAGTTTTGACTATTTCTTTTCCCGTAAAGTCATGCTGGTTAAATATTCGATGGCGTACGTCATTTTTCCGGGAGGTTTTGGCACTCTCGATGAGATGTTTGAAGCTTTGACTCTGATTCAGACTCGAAAAGTTTGGGGAGTCCGGTTGTTTGTTATCGGAACGGAATTTTATGCTCCGCTTATGCAGTTTATTCAGGATAAAATGCTTGCGGAAGGGATGATTGATTCCAAAGATTTGCGTTTAATGATTCTGACGGATGATTTGGATTTGGTTGTTAAAGAGATTGAAAAATCATTGGTTGCACAAATGGCAACATTGGAGAAAGAAGGTTTGGACGATACGAAGTATTACAAGGTTCTTTCTTCGTATTTTGAAAACAGACCGATATGTGAGGGGAGTACTCTTTAATGGCTAAGAAAGTCTTAATTGGGATGAGCGGCGGCGTTGATTCGACCGTTTCGACATTGTTGCTAAAAGAGCAGGGATATGAAGTGGAAGGAGTTTACATGAAACTCCACTCCAAGCCCGGTTATCATGAAATTCATCAGGTACGTGCACAGAAAGCGGCCGATTTTGCCGGGGTTAAACTCCATATTCTTGATCTTCAAGAGCAGTTCAATGCAAAAGTTTTTACTCCGTTTATCGAAACCTATAAAGAGGGAAAAACGCCAAACCCGTGTGCTCTGTGTAACCGTAATATCAAATTCGGTGCGATGGTGGCATTTGCTGATAGTATCGGTGCTGATTATGTTGCAACGGGACACTATATCCGACATGACGGGCAATATTTGCTTCAGGCTCAGGATGATACAAAAGATCAAAGCTATTTTCTCTTTTACATCGATCCTGCGTTAGTACCGCGATTGATTTTTCCACTGGGTGAGCGTCACAAAAGTGATATCAAAGCGTATGCCGCGAGTGTCGAAGGATTGGAATCATTTGCCTCTCAGGGTGAATCGAGCGAAATCTGTTTTGTCGAAACGACCTATATGGATGTTTTAAAACCTTATGTCCCTGTCGATCAGGAAGGGGATGTCCTCGATATGGAAGGCAAGGTGGTCGGTAAGCATAAAGGGTATATGCATTACACGATCGGTAAACGCAAAGGGTTTACTGTAAACGGAGCGCATGATCCCCATTTCGTGGTAGAGATCAAACCGCAAACCAATCAGATTGTTGTAGGGACACGTGAAGATTTAGAGTGCCGCAGTGTCGAATTGGAACGGGTCAATATGTTTGATTCCCGCACGGAATTTGAATGTGATGTGAAACTCCGCTACCGTACTACGGCAGTACGCTGTTCGGTTAAAATTGACGGCGATCATGCAGTTGTTGAACTGCACGAACCGGTTTTGGGCGTTGCCTCAGGACAAGCGGGTGTTTTTTACGACGGAGAAAAATTGCTTGGCGGCGGGTGGATAATTTAGCAATCAATCGTTCGTGGTGAGCTCAAGGCAACATCGCTTTGCGAGCGGTACCCTTGTTTTGTCGAACCATGAACTTATCACCCTTCGACAAGCTCAGGGCGAACGGTATTAGAGAAAGGTGAATATGAAATCTAAAAAGAAAATCATCGCCGCTGGGATTATCGGCAATGTCATCGAGTATTATGATTTTGCCCTTATCGGTTTTTTAGCGGTTATGATGGGGAACCTTTTTTTCCCCTCTGATGATCCTTTTCTCTCCCTTTTAGGCTCTTTTGGCGCATTTGCCGCAGGGATGATTATGCGTCCCGTCGGAGCATTGGTCTTCGGTCACATCGGAGATCGTATCGGTCGCCGCTTTGCTCTGATGAGTTCACTTGTTCTCATGGCCCTTCCGACTTTTTTGATCGGTTTTTTGCCGACCTATGCGCAAATCGGGATGATGGCTCCGATTCTTCTTGTGGCACTGCGGATGATCCAGGGGCTATCGGTCGGCGGTGAATACGCCAGCTCTATTGTCTACCTCGTTGAACAATCTTCCCCAAACCGTCAAAATCTCTACGGCTCTTTTGTCTCTGTTGGTGCAAAGATCGGTATGGCATTGGGCTCAGGATTATGCGGAGCATTGCTATGGTATCTGGGGGAAGATGCAATGGGGGATTGGGGATGGAGAATCCCCTTTTGGGCAAGTATCGTTATAGCGGCAGCAGGATTGTATCTGCGCCGTAATTTAACCGATGAGTATCAGCCGAGCGAAGATAAAACCGTTCCGATTGTCGCGATTTTACGACATCATCGTTCTGAATTTTGGCGATTTCTCACCGTCGCGTCATCGATATGGATTTTTTATTACACGGTGTTTGTCTATCTCCCTATATGGCTTCAGGGAAGTGCGGGACTCAGTAAGGCGGAAGCGGGGCAGATCAATACCCTCTCTATCTTAATAGGGGTTGTTTTTATTCCGTTGATGGCGATGGTTGCTGATCGGATCGGTTCGTTACGTGTGATGCGGATCGCGGCATTAGGGCTTGCGATAGGGATTTATCCGCTGATGGTAGGGATGAGTATCGGCGGGTATTGGGCATCGTTAGCGGGAACGATCGTTATGGTTATCTTGTTATGCGCTTTTCAGGCACCAATTTTTGCAACGACCGTTACAGCGCTCAAATATCATGGATACCGTGCATCCTTCACGGCAGTAATTTTGGGAAGTGCCGCAGGGATAGTGGGGGGAATTACCCCCGCTTTGATGACATCGCTGGAGAAACTGAGCGGTGATCCGTATGCTCCGGCATCATTGATCGCCGCAACATCACTGATCGGGTGGATCGTTCTTAGACGGATAAAAGATTAAAACAGTTGAATACTTTGATGGAGAATCTGAACGAGTTGAAGATAGACGATATTATGAGGCATATTTTGTGCCGAGTTTAGCAAAAACTTCGTCATGTGTTCCGATGATGGGAGATTTAAATCCTTCATCGACTAATGACTCTAATTCTTCATCGTACTCTTCTTTTGAGAGTTTTACGGTATTTTCGGGGAGTGATCGGAGAAATGCGATTACTTTGTTTGCTACGGATTCGTTTTCTATTTCAAGATGATACACTAACATTTTGTCCCCTTTTTGAGGAAGTTGATTCGAGAATTATAGCACCCATTAGTCATTCCCGACCTGATCGGGAATCCAGCTTTCGTTCGTGGTGAGCCTGTCGAACCATGAACTTAACCCTTCGACAAGCTTAGTGCAAACGACTATTTCTTCTTCTCTACACCCGCACTCTCTAACTTTTCAATACTTTCTTGAAGTGTTTTTTTCACATCCTCGACCGCGAAGCCTTGCATGATGATTTTTGTAATATTTTAGGTAAACTTTTGTCCATATTGCTTTATAAAGGTTTTTTTCATGGCTGTCCCTGATTTTCAAAGTATGATGTTGCCTATATTGGTTTTTCACTCCGATAAGCATCCACGGAATACACAAGAGCTTTATCAATTTACGGTATCTAAATTTAATTTAAATGAAGAAGAGCAAGCTGAACTTTTATCCAGTGGAAAACAAGAGGTATATAAAAATAGAGCATTATGGGCACGCACATATTTATCAAAAGCTTTATTACTTGAAAGTCCAGTGAGAGGAGTTTATAAAATAACACAACGTGGTTTGCAAGTGATTTCAGAAAATCCATCTGAAATCAATATTAGCTATTTGAAAAGATTTGATGAGATTGTGAAGTTTCTGAATTTAGATAAAAGTAACCCGTCTGTGCAACAACCAAAAAATGCACAAGCAACATTTGAATTTGAAACACCGGAAGAGACTTTAGATAAATTGCATTCAAAACTAAATAATAGTTTAGCATCAGAACTATTGGAAACTATAAAAACATGCTCTCCCTCATTTTTTGAGCATTTGGTAGTGGATTTATTGTCCACTATGGGATATGGACGATCTATTGGAGAAAGTAAAGTTGTTGGTAAAAGTGGTGATGGTGGTATTGACGGAATCATAAATGAAGACAAATTGGGACTTGAATCGGTATACATACAGGCAAAAAGATGGCAGGGCACTGTCGGAGATATTGAAATAAGAAATTTTATAGGTTCATTGCAATTAAAAGGTGCACGCAAAGGAGTGTTTATTACTACATCCGACTTTACAACGCAAGCAAAAAATAGTGCAGCTATGATTACGGGTATAAAAATTGTCCTTATTGATGGATTGACTTTAGCTGATTTAATGATTGAATATAATGTAGGTGTCTCTGTAAAAACGGTGTATGAAATCAAACGAATTGATAGTGATTATTTTGAAGAATAATGGGGGGGCAAGGGGCGCAAACCCCTTGGCTATACTCAATTGAGCATAGGTGCAAAAATGCACATAAGCAGTAATGTTAGTATGAGCTTATCCATAAAGACCCCCTCTAAATGTATTCTTTGGAGGGCAAAAAAAAAGGTCGAAGGGTAATTACTCCCTCGACCTTAATCTTGCCGCTCCATCGAATACATGAAGAAGTCATACTAACAACAAAATTATAGCAAAGTAACTTTTAAAGTCAAGAATTAATAATATATACATGGATTCCCGACCTACCCTAAAGGGCACGTGAAGTCGGGAATGACGATTTATACGTGCACCGGCTTAAAAAGTGATTTCATTAGAGGAAACTGCATAATTTTCTCAGGGTTAGTCTCCCCGTTGATGTTGACGATTTTAAGACGTCCGTAGCCGTTGTTAAAATCGTTGGCGAGATCGTAAACGACTCCGACGATGGTGAGCTTTCCGCTCTCTACATCCCCTTTAAACTCTTTTTGTGCGTAATAGGTCTGCTGATGGACGTTGCTGATAACAGCCGAGAGCCATTTGGATTCGTCAGTGCCTGTTAGTGACGTTTTGCGTACCGCCAGAGAGAGCGAATCAAGTTCTTGAATGATATGTGGTCCCTCGGCAGAATAATCACCCAGTGCCGCTTTGATCGCACCGCATCGTGAATGTCCGACGATAATGAGCAGAGGG
>NZ_MIBT01000116.1:0-5150 GCF_001829605.1 Sulfuricurvum sp. RIFCSPLOWO2_12_FULL_43_24
CCCCCTTTCTCTTCGAGCAATTTCAACGCTTCACGTGATTTTGAACATTTCGGGTTATGCCAGATAATCATAAAGTTTCTCCATTTTTTTCCATAATTATAGCTTCTCTTAAAAATATAAATTTAATCTTATTTTATATATTTAACACAAATGTAACACTATTTCTTCATAATCGCACACTTTAATCCTCATATTTAAGGAAGTGCGATGGTCAATACCCGCAAAATCACCCTCAGTCTATTACTATCATCCCTCATGATCAGCTCATGTTTCGGGGCTGAAAACCTTGGAATCATCGGCATTGATTCCACCACGATCGATGACCGATTCCATCCGACCCGTACCGAAGTCTCTTCAACCTCCACTATCGAGGGGAAAAAAGTGGATGAAGCCCATATCGAAAATCTTCAGCAGGTTCTTCAATCCATACCGGGTATTACCAGTGAGATCAAAGCGGGAGATAGTCTCAAAATCCATATTCGCGGGGTAGAAAACCAACGCTACATGGGTGAAAAACCGGGGGTTGCCGTCGTCATCGACGGTGTTCCCGTATTTGAACGAACAGGCTCAGTCAATATCGATCTCGATAACATCGCATCGATCAAAGTGATCAAAGGGGGAGCCTCCTATCTCTTCGGAGACGATGCCCTCGCCGGAGCCGTTATCATTACGACCAAAAAAGGGGCAGTGAGCAAATCAATGCTCTCTTCCGAATTCGGCAGTTTCGGATACCAAAAGCTGTTGGCCGAAACCTCATTTGCCAAAGACTCTTTTAACGGACGGATCCAAATCAGCGAACGCAAAAGCGACGGGTATTGGAAGGATTCAGACTATCTATCACGCTACGCGAACGGAAAACTCCAGTACTATATCGATGATACCAGCGATCTGACATTCGGGCTCGAAGCCTCTCAGCGTGAAAAAGATTCGCACGGTACGGTAGAGGGGATGACGCAGGCACTCACCGATCCGACCAGTGTCGCGGGACGGGACTACTCTCGTATGTACGATGTCGATCTCCTCAAGCTTTTCCTCACCTACGCTAAAGATTTCGGAAACAACTCCAACCTCCTCGTAAACGTATACCAATATGGAGACGATACCCAGTTTGTAAGTTCCCCTCAAAAATACAGCTCTACCGGAACCGCCGTCACCGATTCAGATGCGTATACTACCCTCAACGACTATCACCAAGTTCAACGCGGACTTAAGAGCGAATACCGCGGTAACGCAGACACTCTCGCTTACATGATCGGTGCCGATATCCGTAACAACATCTATGAAAATAAAACCTCTTATCTTGTCGATTTCAGAACCCGTCCTACGCCTCCGACCTACTATGCGGGCACTGTTACCGGGGACAACGAAACGACCGAAGAGGTTTACGCCCCTTATCTCGAAATCAAAGTACCCCTCAGCGAAGCCACGACTCTGACACTCAACGGTCGCTATGACAATATCCGACTGGACTATGACGATCATCTCAATGCACTTTCGCTACAAAAAGATTTTGACGTTTACTCCCACCGTATCGGGGTATCCCATACTCTCAATGAGTCAACCACCCTCTTTTTCAGCCGTTCTACCGGGTTTCGCGCCCCCTCCATCGATCAACTCTTTAACGGATCGATCACCCTCGATTCCAAAGTGCTTAACAACCCCGATCTCAAACCGGAACAAGCAATCAACTATGATTTGGGGATACGAGGAACCCTGCCGGCATTGGAAAACACTCTAACCTACGAAGCAACTTTATTTTTGCTCGATCGAAAAGATTACATCATGTCCTCGATCGGACAATACACGGCCGCAACCACCGCCAACCCGCAAAAATATGAAAATATCGGTGGAATGCGCAGTCAGGGACTAGAGCTCTCTCTCCAAAGCGATCCGAAAAAAACGTTTTCATTTGATCTCGCCTACACCTATTTGGATGCTTATTTTACCCAGTACGACAATTTTTATTTAGGATTGGGGAATCCGTATGTCACATCAGGTCCTACCGCATACACTCAAGTGCATTACGATCTCACCGGAAATGCCGTCCCGCGTACCTCGCATCACACACTCAACCTAACCGGTAATTACAATATTACCCCATCCACCGTACTCAGCACCGAATGGACACTGAAATCGAGTTATTATGCCGATGAACTCAATCAGCTCAAAATGCCGGGGTACGGTGTGTTCAACCTCCTTGCTAAACACAGTGAAACATGGGGAGATTTTACGTTTGATCTGTTTGCCCGTATCGACAACGTGTTTAATAAATTCTACTTTAACACGGCGCGCAGCAGTAACGATCGTGATTACAACAAAATCTATAATCAAGAAGATCTCTCCCTTACTGTCAATCCGGGTCGCGTTTATACCGCCGGACTTTCGGTCAAATTCTAAGGATTGAGGATGAAAAAAACAATTTTAGCTCTCCTCAGTGCCGCCACCCTCTGGGGGTATGGCGATGGAGCGATCTATTGGACACCGCACGGATGCGATGATGGGAAAAAAACCGCTTCCAAACATGGAGCTCACGCCAAGGGAGAGAGTGCTATGTTTGCTCTCATGAACACGGAAGCGAACGCTTCGGTATACCTCATCCTCCCTGATCTCTCCGAAAAGCCACTCTCATTTAAACAGAATACCGTGATGCTCCCCAAACCGCCTATGGGGGGCTATTATGCGATGGTAACAGAAGGAAAAGATGCCAACGAAACCTTTAGTGCTATCCGCTATCTCAGCCTCCACGGTCGCCCCTGCAAAATCTCTCCGACGAAGCTCACCACGTTGCCTAAAACCGATTTGGAGATTATCCCCGATCCCCTTCACCGTGAGCATGACCGCTATACGGCATCAAAGTCATACCATTTTCTCCTCCATTTTCAGGGAAGCCCGCTCATAAACACCGCCGTTACGTTAGAGACGCATGATACTCCGGCTCACACCTATACGACGGATCAAACGGGGGCATTTTCGATCACCCTCCCGAACGATTTTAAAAATGTTAAAGTAGGACGTAGCGAGAACAAACCTTCCGAATTTCTCCTAACAACGCAATATCATGACGGTGAACACCTCTATAAAAGCACTCTGAGTATGCCCTATTCACTTAATCCCAATGACTATTGGCAATCGCAATCCTATGGAGCTGGAGCCATTTTTATAGGTTTTTTAGGGGGATTATTCCTCTATCGCCGTAGCAAAAAAACAGGAGTTACCCGTGGATAAACTATTGACCGTTACAGCCCTTCGACGAGTTGTTCAACTCACTGCCTTTGCCTTTTTCGTCTACGGTGCAATGATTTTTACCACCTTCTACACGGGAGACAAACTAACTCAAAACCTCCCTGCCCTCTCATGTGCTTACGATCAGAGCGGGGGAGATTTTTGTGCACTGATCCCGCTCCAACATCAGATGGATCACCGTGTTTCCACCCTCTTTACAGAGAATGCAGGGATGATGGAAGCGCTGATGGGGACGCTGATTACGATCGGAACCGTCGCGGTTTTAATCCTTATCCTCAATAAAGCGTTTTGCGGGTGGCTCTGTCCTCTTGGATTTTTCCAAGAGACAATAGGGCTCATCGGAACCAAACTGGGGCTCACCCAACTGGGGAGTTTAACGCGCGAAACGGTGAACAAAATCCGACCGATCAAATGGTTTATTTTCCTCTTTTTAGTCCTTATCTTACCGTTTCTAACAGGGATCGGATTTCTGGGACACGAGTGGGGAAATCCCTACTGTTCTATCTGCCCGAGCCGCATCATGACCACCGCTATGACCGGCGATATGAATCAAATCTATATCTCTCAGGCAAATACGGGGTATTTCATCCTCTCTCTCATTGCCGATTTGCTGTTTGGTTTAATGGTCGCCCTCGCCCTTTTCGTCCGCCAGCCGTTTTGCCGTATCTGCCCAATCTTGCCGATGCAAACCTTGTTCAAAAAAATCGGTCTTTTACGCCTCGTTAAAAACGGCAATTCGCACTGCGACAGCTGTTCAAGCTGTGTCAAAGCGTGTCCGATGGATATCTACGAGATTCAAAATCAAGCCGAAAATAAAAATATCACCCACTCTGATTGTACCCTCTGCGGCCGATGTGTCGAGTTTTGCCCGCATGATGGGGTGATGAACTTCAAATACGGTCCGATTACAATCCTCTCTTCCTCCAAAGAGGGGTTCAAAAAGCGAACCAAAATCGATAAATGGTGGAAAGCATAAATCGATGGAAGCAATGACCCTTTTTTCACTCTTTATTGTCGCCCTCTCGTACGGAGCAACCGCGTGTATGCTCACCTGTATGCCGCTCTTATCGCCGATCCTTTTGGCTAACAGCGCTACACGGCAACAAAGTTTGAAAATTCTCCTCCCCATCAGCCTGGGGCGGATCAGCGGCTATATTTTTCTCTCCCTCATCGCTTATCTCGGAGCGACTATGATTAAGACCCTCATCAGCGATACCGCCTTGATGGGGTATCTGCTCGGCAGTGTTACCCTCATCCTCGCAGGACGGTTATGGTTTTCATTGAGAGATTCGGCGTCTTGCTGCAACGCTGCACCCAACACCCTGCAGGGGAACATCGCGCTGTTTATCACCGGAGCTCTTTTATCCATGTCGATATGCGCCCCCGTTATCACCATGATGACACTGAGCGCCACCAGCACCTCTGTTCTGTGGGCGATTGCGTATGGCCTAGCCTTCGGATTGGGTGCGACACTGTTGTGGTTTCTCTTTTTTTCGGTCGTTCTCACCCAGATACTCAAAGAGAGTCTTAAACATCTCTCGTACTATCGGAATGCGTTACAACATATTGCCCCGCTGCTCCTCGCAGTTGTCGGCATAGCAATTTTTAAAGGATGGATACACTTATGATGACAACCGCGCGCAAATCGTTTCTCGTTTCACTCGCCTTTCATGCCCTTATGGGGTCATTGGCATTTGTCGCCTTAATCCAAATGCGCACTCCGCCGCCGATGGTCAAGATACCGTTAAAACATTTAAGCATTGTCTCCCTTACCAAACCGACTCCGCACCTATCCGCACCGATTCCCGTAGCAGTGCCGCAACCCTCTATCCCAACGAAACCGATCACGGCACAACCGATTATTCCGACAAAAGCCCTATCCCAACCCGTACAAACACAACCGACAC
>NZ_MIBT01000117.1:0-26936 GCF_001829605.1 Sulfuricurvum sp. RIFCSPLOWO2_12_FULL_43_24
AGAACCGCCATAGATTCCGCATCATCACTTTCGATTCCGCCGAATACCGTGTGAACACCGTCAAGATGCGGAGTGCTTACGAAACAGATGAAAAACTGGCTTCCTCCGGTGTTTGGTCCTGCGTGTGCCATAGAGAGAGAGCCTTTTACGTGACGGTGTTTGTTAAGCGCCGTTTCACATGGGATTGCCCAACCCGGTCCGCCGGTCCCGGTGCCGTGAGGACATCCGCCTTGAGCCATGAAACCAGGGATTACACGGTGGAAGTTAAGACCGTTGTAGTAGCCGTCGTTTACGAGTGCCGCGAAGTTAGCAACCGTGTTGGGGGTTTCATCGTTGTAGAGTTTGATCCACATAACCCCTTTTGCGGTGGTCATTTTCGCCCATTGGTAAGATGCGAGCTCCTCAGCGGTAGCATTGTAATTCTTGAGTTCTTTACGTCCGAACATTTTGTGTGATCCTTGGAGGAATTTTTTGAAATTATAGTAGAACAATCTTAACTATCAAAAGGGAATGGGTTATAATGGTCGAAATTAATTTGGTGATGGTGAACTGTGGAATCTTGGTTACAGCGCTGGTTGAACAATATTTCTTTACGCGATCTTAACTTCTATACTATTGTATTTATCCTCTTTTTTACCGTTATTTTTTCCTCTTTGCTGATTTATGATGAATATCGTCAATTTGCGATGGCTGCGGGTGACACACTTGTAGGGATACATGGTGATCCTCATGCTCTCAAAGGGCGGTTGATTAAAATCATTGTTGAAATTGCGACACTGGCATTGATTTTGTTCGGTTTTATTATCGGTATTTCGAAGATCGTAAACAGTATGATTGCTCGGGATATGGAACGGTTTTTGAATTTTTTTGAGTCAGCCCGTGAGAAAACAGAGCTGATAGAACACGATGAACTCTATTTTTCTGAATTCAAACGGATGGCAGGATTTGCGAATGAGATGGCAATGACATTGCAAGAGCAAAAAGATTCCTTGCAACAGTTGAATGCCGGATTGGAAGAGAGAGTTAAGTTTAAAACACAGGCATTACAGCAAAAAAATGATGCACTTGAAGAAGAGCAAAAGTTTTCTCAGGGGCTTCTTGATTCTCACAAGCAATTTATCCGTTATGCTATCCACGAAACGCATACACCCTTATCGGTTATTATGGCAAATATCGAGCTGTTTTCGATGAATGAAGGGCGTAATCGCTATCTCGCCAAAATCGAAGCGGCGGTCAAAAATATTTTTAGTATTTACGATGATTTAAGTTATCTGGTCAAAAAAGATCAGATCGAATATCCCAAAAAAGCGATTGATTTGGGAGAATATGTCAAAAAACGGCTGGAGTTTTTCGATGAGGTTGCCCATTTCTCAAACCTTACGTTTAATTATCATGAGCCGGAGTTTCAATCATGGATACAATTTAATGAGACCAAACTTCAACGGGTGATCGATAATAACCTGACCAATGCGATTAAATACACCAAAAACGGGGAGGAGATTCGGGTCGGAGTAGGGTGTGATACCCAAGAATGCCGTTTTTGGGTTGAGAGCAAATCGGCTAAAATTCAAGATGTAGACAAAATATTTGAGGCATACTATCGGGAACGGAAAAAAACCGATGGATTTGGATTGGGGCTTAGTTTGGTCAAATCCATTTGCGATGAAGACGGGGTTGAGATTAAAATTTCTTCAGACAGCAAATTGACCCGCTTCGAATATTCTTTTAAAAAGGGCGTCATTGAAAATTCTCCTTCTTGAAGACGAGCAGATGCTCAGTGAAGCGATTAATGAATACCTGCTCTCTTCGGGCCACCGGGTCACTTCATTTTATGATGGGAGTGATGCTCTTGAAGCACTTAAAAAAGAGACATTCGATTTGTTGATACTCGATATTAATGTTCCGGGGATCGATGGGCTTGATCTTCTTGAACAGCTTCATACACTTAAAATACGTCCTCCCGCTATCTATATCAGTGCTTTGGTTGATATCGAGGGAATTAGTCGAGCGTATGATTTAGGGTGTTATGATTATCTGAAAAAACCGTTTCATCTTAAAGAACTCTCGCTGCGTATTGATAAAGTGATGCAAAGTTGTACGATTCCTCAAAATCATTTGCGTCTTTCAAAGAGTTACGCGTACGATGCTTCAACCGCTACATTGATGTGTGATAACGTAACACACCCCCTCACCAAACGGCAGCTCCAGATGATCGATCTTTTAGCGCGTAATCGCGGGCGTGTGGTTGATTTTGATCAGTTTCGCAACTACGTATGGGACGAAGAGTACGTGGATAATGCAACAATACGTGCTGAAGTGAGTCGTCTTAAAAAGTCTTTGAAGGAAGATTTCATCCAAAATATCCGCGCGTTAGGTTATATGATCGATATTCCTAAAAGTTAATAAAGTTACTTTTTTACACATTACTCTTTCCCTCCTCTCCATTTCTAACAATAAATTTTTCTAATTTAACGATTGCTACGTTAATGCTACGCTTTGTTTTCATAATGGCAGTGTAAAAAACTTATCAAGGAGTGAGAATGAGACATACAGTACGTCTTTCGCTTTTAGCCTCAGTAATGGTTCTGAGTGCTTCAGCCGCCGATGATTTAGCAGGAATGTTTAAAGAGGGGAAAGCCAGTGGGCAAGTCCGTGCTTTTTACATTGACCGTTCTATCGATTATAGCGGTGCTACCGCAGACTATTCTCGCGATGCAGCCGCTATTGGTGGTAAACTCGGATATGAAACAGGAAGTCTATCCGGTTTTAGCATGGGAGCGATGTTCTATACGACCAATAAACTTGACAGTAAAAGTGATGTGGCGAAAGAAAATGATGCTACCTTGGTTGACAGCACAACAAGCAACGGGTATTCAACGCTTGGTCAGGCTTATTTGCAGTATAAAATCGGCAATACTGCGATCAAATTCGGTCGCCAAGAACTCAATACTCCACTCGCAGGTGGTGATGATGCACGTATGTTGCCAAATACATTCGAAGCTTTAGTCCTCAGTAATAGCGATGTTAAAGATTTGACATTGATCGGTGCACACGTAACAAAGATTAATTATGGCACCTTTGCCAATGCGTATTCAGGTGGAGAGTTAGCGTTGACATCAGGGTATGGCTTGATCGGAACAGCTACTTCAGGAACTTACCGCAGCGGGCATTTCTTGGAGATGGGAGTTGCAGCATTAGGTGAAGGAACAGACACCAATGGAGTAACTGCGGTAGCCGCTATCTACAAAGGGCTTCCAAATACGACATTACAATTATGGGATTATTATGCGCATGATATTCTCAATGCACTTTATGCACAAGCGGATGTAACATGGGGATGCCCTTTGAATTCTGATATCAAGATGACCGGTTCTGCACAATTGATCCAAGAAAGTGATGTTGGTGATAATTTGGCGGGAGAAGTTGATAGCTTGTATTGGGGTGTTCAGCTTGCCGCTAAATACGGTAATGTTAATGCGGCAGTAGCGTATTCACAAAACGATGAAAGTGATACAGCTACCATCAAAGGTGGAACTATCACTCCATGGGGCGGTATGCCGGCATTTACGCAAGGTATGGTTACACGTCATCAGTTTATGAGTGGAACGGATGCTTGGAAAGTTAGTGGCGGTTATAACTTTAAAGATATGGGTGCTAACGTTACTGCAAGCGCATATTACGCTAGTTTTGATGTTGGTAGCAAAGGTGGATATACTACAGGTAAAACAACAGAACCGGGATTTGATATTATTTGGAATCCGGAAGCGGTAAAAAATCTTCAACTTCGTTTACGCGGGAATTTCCCGGATAAATTCAAAAATGCGGCTGAAGACACAAGTTGGGATGAATACCGCGTTATCGCAAACTATAACTTTTAAAGGAGGTTTATTATGAAACAAGAGATGGTTGATCGTATTAAAAACGATCCCGATTTTTTACAGCTCACCCGTGTGCGCAGCAAGTTCGCTTGGACACTGACGATCGTTATGTTGGTGATCTATTTCGGATTCGTATTGGTGATCGCATTTGATCCGTCAATTTTGGGGACTCCGCTATCGGAAGGCTCGGTTACAACCGTTGGAATCCCGGTGGGTGTCGCTGTTATCATCAGCGCATTTATCCTTACAGGTATTTATGTTCGACGTGCAAATACTGAGTTTGATGAACTCACTGCAAGAATCAAAGCTAAAGCAAAGGGAGAGTGATGAAAGCGTTATTATTAGCTCTTTTCTCGGTTGCTGCGTTTGCCGGTGAGGCACTCAGCGGTGCGGTAGAAAAACAACCGTTAAACATGTCGGCGATTATCATGTTCTTGATTTTCGTAGGGGCAACTTTGGGGATCACCTATTGGGCGGCAAAACGTACCAAAACGGCAAAAGATTTCTATACTGCCGGCGGAGGGATCACTGGATTCCAAAACGGTATGGCGATTGCGGGTGACTATATGTCAGCGGCTTCGTTTTTGGGAATTTCAGCTCTCGTGTATGCGAAAGGGTATGATGGACTCATCTACTCAATCGGATTCTTGGTCGGTTGGCCGATTATCTTGTTTATGGTGGCTGAACAGCTCCGTAACCTCGGTAAATATACATTTGCAGACGTTGCATCGTACCGTTTACGTCAAACGCCTATCCGTACATTGGCGGCGTTTGGTTCAATCTTGACGGTTGTATTGTATTTGATCGCTCAAATGGTAGGGGCTGGAAAATTGATCCAACTCCTTTTCGGTTTGGACTATGAGATCGCGGTTATCCTCGTCGGTGTATTGATGATCCTCTACGTAACGTTCGGGGGAATGCTCGCGACGACTTGGGTTCAAATCATCAAAGCGTTCTTGCTCCTCTCTGGTGCGACATTTATGGCGATTGCAGTTATGGCTCACTATAACTTTAACTTCGAAACCTTGTTTGCGACTGCGGTACAAATGAAAGAAACGAATGCAATTATGGCTCCGGGCGGATTGGTATCGGATCCGATTTCAGCTATTTCACTCGGTGTGGCGTTGATGTTCGGTACTGCGGGTCTTCCGCATATCCTTATGCGCTTTTTCACCGTTAGCGATGCAAAAGAAGCACGTAAATCGGTTTTCTATGCGACAGGTTTCATCGGGTATTTCTATATCTTGACGTTTATCATCGGTTTCGGTGCGATCGTTATGGTATTCCAAAACCCGCAATATCTTGACCTTGCGAAACAAGCAGTTGACGGCGGTGCTCCGATCCTCGGCGGCGATAATATGGCGGCAATTCACCTTTCCCATGCAGTTGGTGGTGACTTCTTCCTCGGATTTATCTCTGCGGTAGCGTTTGCAACAATCCTTGCGGTTGTTTCAGGGCTTACATTGGCGGGTGCATCAGCGATTTCACATGACTTGTATGCGAGTGTTATCCGTAAGGGTAAAGCAGATGGTATGATGGAGATGAAAGTTTCTAAAATTTCAACGGTTATTTTGGGAATCGTAGCGATTTACCTCGGTATCGCATTTGAAGATCAAAACATTGCGTTCATGGTCGGATTGGCGTTTGCGATTGCGGCAAGTGCGAACTTCCCTATTTTGTTCCTCTCTATGTATTGGTCAAAACTCACCACTCGCGGTGCATTGCTCGGTGGATCACTCGGTCTATTGACGGCTGCGGTGTTGGTGGTACTTGGGCCAACCGTATGGGTAGACGTATTGAAAAATGCGGAAGCAATTTTCCCTTACAAATATCCGGCTCTTTTCTCTGTGAGTGCAGCGTTTATCGGAATCTGGTTCTTCTCGATCACCGATTCTAGTGAAAACTCAGAAAAAGAGAAAGAAGCGTACGAAGCACAATATATCCGAAGTCAAACGGGTATCGGTGCAGAAGGTGCTGTAGAGCATTAACGAATTCGTCATCCTGAACTTGATTCAGGATCTAATTTATTAGAGTGCGGACTCGATCCGCAATGACGGGAAAATATTATAGGAGCACACTTGAGTCTTTTTGATCAAAAAGCACTTTTGATGTCGATCCATCCTTTCGACCTGCTGGGCGAGAGGATGATTGAGCAGCTGATGACACAGATGGATATAGCCTACTATCCCAAGGAGACGGTACTGATCGCTCCGAGGGTGAGGGCGGAATCCCTGTATATCATTATCAAAGGTATTGTCAACGAAACCATCGAGGGTGAACTCCAAAACGTGTATGGGGAGCGCGACAGCTTTGACGCCAACTCCCTCATATACGGAAATACCCAAAGCACCTTCAGTGTCGCCGAAGATCTCATCTGTTATGAACTCCCTAAAGAATCATTCCTCAATCTCCTCCAAGACGTCGAACCGTTTCAAAACTACTTCATGCAAGATTTCATTACCAAACACCAAAACCTCAAAGAACGACAGCATCAAAATGAGTTAACACCGTTTATGGTTTCCCGTGTCGATGAAATCTATCTTCATACTCCGTGTTTCGTTGATGCAGAGACTTCGATCCGCGAAGCATTGCAAAAAATGGCGGATCAGAATGGGCAGGTGATTTTGGTTCGTGATGGGGGGAGAGTCGGAATCGTTACCGACACTAATTTACGAGAAAAAGTACTTTTAGCGGATAAAAGCAGTCGTGATCCGATTGGCGAGATCGCGACGTTCGGTTTGATTAGTATCGAGCGGAGCGATTTTCTCTTTAATGCATTGCTTCTCTTTACCAAACACGGAGTTAAACGGCTGGTTGTTGTTGAAAATGAGGAAATTGTCGGAATATTAGAGCAGCTTGATCTCCTCAGCCATTTTGCCAACCACACCCATCTCATTGCCGCATCAATCGAGCGTGCGGTGAGTATCGATGAGCTCCAAAATGCACAGCGTTCATTGACCCATCTTGTCCGTTCCCTAACGACCAAAGGGGTACGGGTTCGGTATGTTTCCAAACTCGTGAGCGAGCTAAACGCTAAAGTGTATCGCAAAGTTTTCGAGATGGTCGTTCCCTCAGAACTCCAAGATAAATGCGCTTTGATCGTAATGGGGAGCGAAGGACGCGGAGAGCAGATATTGCGAACCGATCAGGATAATGCTTTGATTATTCGCGATGGTGAAGATGAAGCGGTATTTGAGCCGTATATGATGCAGTTAAACGGTTACCTTTTGCAATTGGGATTCCCAAAATGCAGCGGTAATGTGATGGTTTCCAATCCGTACTGGCGACGCAGTGTCGGTGGATATAAAAATCTCATAAGTGACTGGGTCGATACATTGAGCGAAGAGGCATTGATGGGGCTGTCGATTTTTCTCGATGCTCACTGCGTTGCGGGGGATGAAACACTCTTGGGTGAGTGTCAAAATTACCTGAATGAGCATTTTGAGGGTCGAAGCGACGTAATGGCCCATTTGGCCAAAGCTGCTTTGGCTTTTGAAACTCCTTTGAGTCTGTTCTCAGGGTTTGTTTTGGGACGTGCCGAGCATGGAAGTGAATTTGATATTAAAAAAGGGGGGATTTTTGCGATCGTTCACGGAATCCGCATCCTCTCTTTGGAGCATAAAATCACTCAAACCAATACTACCGAGCGGATCAAAGAACTCAATAATCTAGGATTATTCGACAAAGCGTACGCGAGCGAGTTGATCGAAGCGTATGACACGTTGCTCAGCATCCGTTTGCGATTTATTCTTGGACAAAAGCAGGGGAGTGAGGAACAAAATTATGTGAACCCTAAATTGCTGAGTAAGGCAGAGAGGGATTTGTTGAAAGATGCATTTAAAATCGTGAATACCTTTAAAAAGTTTCTCACCTATCATTTTCATTTGGGTATGGTGGTCTGATGTTCGAGCGACTCAAACGTGCATGGAACGCCCGAGGATTGAAGGACGAAAACTATGCGTGGATGTTTGAGCCTTACTGCGGTGATGAAGTAGTCGTTTTTGATACCGAAACGACGGGACTCAATACCAAAAAAGATGCGGTACTCAGCATCGGTGCGGTAAAGGTAAAAGGGGATCGTATTTTGACCTCCGAGAGTTTTGAAATATTCTTGAAACCTGACAAAGAAATCAGTGTTGAAAGTATCAAAATCCACCACATTCGTCCCTGTGATTTGGAACACGCACATGAACCCTTGGAAGGGGCAAAAAAGTTTCTCGATTTTATCGGAAATCGCCCTTTGGTTGGGTATTATTTAGAGTTTGATATGGCGATGATGAATCGTCTGATTAAGCCGTGGTTGGGGTGTGAACTTCCCCATAAACAGATCGAGGTTTCCGGACTTTATTTTGATAAAAAAATTGCCCTGATCCCTCAAGGAAATATTGATTTGCGCTTTGATACAATCCTCCGTGATTTGAAAATCCCGAGGATGGGACAGCATAACGCATTGAATGACGCGATAATGACCGCAATGGTCTACATTAAATTAAAAAATACACTTAAACTACACTAAGGAGCCTTAACTATGAGTGATATCGTAAAACCAACTTTTCAGCCGAACCGCGAGTTCGCTAAAAATGCCCGAATTAAAAATATGTGTGAATACCATGATTTGCAAACATGGGCACAAGAGGATTATGAGGGGTTCTGGGGACATTTTGCGTCTGAGAAAATCGACTGGTTTTCACCGTATACCCAAGTTCTCGACGAGAGCAATGCACCGTTTTACAAATGGTTCGTGAACGGAAAACTTAACGTTGCTCACCAATGTATCGACCGTCACCTCAGCTCACGCAAAAATAAAGCGGCGATCATTTTCGAAGGTGACCGTGGTGACAAACAAATTATTACCTATCTTGAGCTTTATTACAACGTCAATAAATTTGCAAACCTTCTTAAAAATGAGTTTCATGTCAAAAAAGGTGACCGTGTTGTTATCTATATGCCGATGATCCCTGAAGCGGCATATGCGATGCTCGCGTGTGCCCGTATCGGTGCAATCCACTCGATCGTATTTGGCGGATTCTCGTCTGAAGCGTTAAAAGACCGTATCGAAGATGCCGAGGCAAAAGTGGTTATTACCGCCGATGGAGCATTCCGTAAAGACAAACCGTACATGCTCAAACCGGTTGTGGATCAAGCAATCGATGAAAAATCTCCGGTACAAAAAGTACTCGTTGTTGAGAGAAATAATGAAGATATTACGTGGGTAGCAGGGCGCGATTACTCGTACAACGAACTCATCAAAAATCAATCAAGCATCTGTGAAGCGGAAATGATGGATGCCGAAGATCCGTTGTTCCTCCTCTACACTTCAGGATCTACCGGAAAACCAAAAGGGGTTCAACACAACAGTGCGGGATATATCCTTTGGGCGCAAATGACGATGGAATGGGTATTCGATGTCAAAGAGAACGATACCTACTGGTGTACGGCAGACGTCGGCTGGATTACCGGACACACCTACATCGTGTACGGACCATTGGCGATGGGTGCGACAACGGTGATGTTCGAGGGTGTACCGACCTATCCGGATGCGGGACGTCCGTGGAAAATGGTCGAAGAGTATAAAATCAACCAATTCTACACCGCTCCGACCGCGATCCGCGTGTTGCACAAAATGGGTGAAGATGAGCCGGCTAAATACGATCTCAGCTCTTTGAAAGTTCTCGGAACCGTCGGTGAGCCGATCGATCCTCCGGCATGGAAATGGTACTATGAGGCAGTAGGAGGCGGCAAATGTGCGATCGTTGATACCTATTGGCAAACTGAGACGGGGGGACATATCGTCTCTCCATTGCCGGGTGCGACTCCGATTAAACCTGCATGTGCAACGTTCCCGCTTCCGGGTATTATCGCTGAGATCCTTGATCCTCAAACGGGTATCAAAGTCGCAGCGGGCGAGCCGGGGTATATGTGTGTAACCCGTCCTTGGCCGTCGATGATTCGCGGCATCTGGGGTGATCCTGAGCGTTTCGTGAAATCGTATTTCGGGGATGTTAAAAAAGACGGACAACCGGTATACTTCACGGGTGACGGTGCAATCTATGACGAAGACGGATACATCACCATCACAGGACGTACCGATGACGTTATCAACGTTTCCGGTCACCGTATGGGAACCGCTGAAGTAGAAGCGGCATGTAAAAAACATCCGAACGTCGCGGAAGTAGCCGTTGTCGGTAAGCCGCACGATATCAAAGGTGAGGGTATCTTTGCCTACATCGTTCTCAAAAGCGATGACACCGTCGGTGAAGAGATGGAGATGGTTAAAGAGATCAACAAAGTGATCATGAAAGAGATCGGTAACATTGCGATTTGTGATGATATCGTTTTTGTCCCGGGCTTGCCGAAAACCCGCTCTGGTAAAATCATGCGCCGTATCCTCCGCTCTATCGCGAAAGGCGAAGCAATCACGCAAGATATCTCAACGCTTGAAGATCCAAGTATCGTTGCGACGATCGAAGCGAAAGTTAAAGGGTAAGTTTTACCCGTTCTTTTTTTCCCTTCTCGCTTCGGCGGGAAAAGTACTGCTATTTCGCTCTTTATTTTTTACCTTCTTCTACAATCATCTAGTACTAGACTTTTTGTTTTACTTTTAGAAATATTCAGTTGTGCGGATACAAATTTTTGAAATGCATTAAAGGATTAAGGATAGATTGAGAAGGGGGACTGGAGCCTAAAAGCTCCAGCCTAGCTGAACGAGAAGTTTATTAGTGTAGCTAGGTTCACTGGTGACCGTTCCGCCGCCGATGATGTGGGCAAGCTCTACTTTAGCAAAAAACCCTTCATACGAGGCATAATAGCCTATACCGATATCTTGAAGGGTATGGCTTTGAAACGTAGTATCTTTACTACTATCACTCATCGATGCTTTTCCAATATCGTAGAAGAGCCCCGCTTTATGAGTGACGTTGTTAAAAGCGGGGAGCATTTTAAAGAGTTCCATATTGACCATAATTCCATTTTCAGCATTGAGTTCGGAAGTAGGATAACTTTTGATCCCGCTTGTTCCCCCGAGACTAAAATCTTCGCTTCCATCGAGATTTTTATTTCCTAGCGCTTTTTGGAATTTTAGGGTTGAATCGAGTGACAATTCTTGATCGAATGCCAACGTATTTCCTACATAGCCTTCAATCTTGGTATATCGACCCTGTGTGTTTGCTCCTGCAGCGTCTGTGGCTTTTGACGTTTCGTCCATAAATTTCAAATTACCCGATGTCAGCGTTGCCCCTGTACTGGTTTGCGTGCTCATCCCCAAAAGAGTTTGTTTTTTCGTATGCGCCAGTCCGATTGTAAAAACGGTAATGTCTTTATCGTTGACAAGGCTTCCGCTTTGATAGTCGCTCAGATCTTTTTGTGCAATATTGCTAGTGAGTTTCAGTGTTTCGGCACGTGTTCGGATGATCGGATAAGAAAGTGAGGCTTCCATAATCCGTGCTTTACCCTCAGCATCCAGATAGGTATACTCTTCTTTGAGGTTATAGTCGGTTGCAGAATAGCTGAGCTCTCCGCGAAGACCGTTTGGCATTAGAGGCGCACTGTAGGCAAGTTTACCGTATTTTAAGTCTGAACCGTTACTGACTAATCCACTCATACTGAGCCGATCTCCGATGTTGGCGAGAGAGTTTAGGTTAAGCCCTGCCATCAGGCGGTTATAGCCGGTATAGCGGCTTCCATAATTATCTCCGAGGATATATCCGTCATAGCGAGCAGTTGGTTCAGTTTTTATGACGAAATCACTGGTCCCGACTTTTGAACCGGGCATGACATTCGCTTGGGTTACTTTGACACCCGGAGTCTCGTTGATGATGAGCAACGCACGCTCTACTGTGTCAGTGTTGACGATTTTATCATCTTTAACATTATCGAGCATTTCTTGAACAACTGAATCTTTGACGAGAGAGGTGTTGTCGAGTTTAACCTCACCGTAGTTTCCCTCAATAATTGCGATTTCGATCATCCCTTCTTGCATATTTTGGACCGGGATATAGGCTCTGGCGACAAAATATCCTTCATCACGGTATGCTTTAGTAATAATCGATGCTACTTCTTGAAGCTGTACGAAAGTAAGTTCTTTTCCTGTATAGGAGGCAATCAGTGATTGGAGTTTATTCACATCCATATGGACAGCACCGGTAATTTTAAAAGCTTTTACCCGTACGGTTTTACCGCTTTTGTCATCTTTCATGGCCGGAGTATATTTCTCGGTTCCTCCGATTTCGATGAGCGGTTCGCTTTTGGGTTCAATCCCTTTTGGCAGAGTTGTTTCGCGTACTACGTCGCTGATATTCGGAACAATAGGCGCTGCTGCAAGTAATATAGAAGTAGTTGCCAGTGATAGAGTGATCAGTTTACGCATTATTTAGCCCCTTTTTTTGACTTTTTGTTGAATACCGTATCGGTATGCATATCATTGTATTGCCCATTAGATTCATTCATTGCAAAAAACTCCTGCGCAATACCTTCAGGGAGATTGACTCCTCCCTCAGTCAGTTGAATAAGAGAATCTCTCCCCTCAAATGTTTCGGTGATCGGGGTCCCCATTGCTATAATTGTTTTTGGAGATTCAGTGTTAATTTCATTTTCATTGATGATTGACGTAATCACGCTTTCGAGATCTTGATTTGTAGTTTCTGTCGCAGGAGACTGCCATTGAAGATAAGGATATCCGTTGTTTTTGGCTCCGTCCAGTCCCCAGACCGTATTTAAATCCCAATTGCTAAATGTACTTTGCGTTTGCAGTTCAGCTGTAGTTTTACCGACATTCATTGCGTCTTCTGTTAATGTTGGGTTGAGGGTTTTATCATAGAAACTATCGGTAATCGTAGAATTGTCTATCGTTCCGATCACTCCGCCGACATTCGTCGAATCGGTTGTCGTGATCGTCCCAGCTGCGTAAGTATTGGTGATTATGGCACCGTCTATCGCACCGACAACTCCCCCGATCGCATCGCCGAATACTCCGTTAACGGCCCCGGTCGCATACGAATCGGAGAGACTCCCCACGAGAGTATGCTGAGTTACGTACGCCTGATACCATGATCCTCCGTTATAAGTATAGAGGGTATACCCCTGAGCGAGGAGATCCTGAACATCGCTGCGTGCTTGATATGCCGTAACTGCGTCTGTAGCCTGCTGTGACGTCAAACCACTATTATAGACATACAACGTATTAGTATTATCGCTATAACCACTCATCGTTCCGACTAATCCGCCGACATTATTGGTACCGGTGACGGCTCCGCTGGCATAGTTGCCGCTGATGTCTGAGCCATAACTATATCCGACCAATCCGCCGACATCGCTCGATCCATTAACAGCACCTGTCTCGTAGGAGTTGGAGACACTGCCTACCTGAGTATTTTTGTACACATTGGCGCTATAGTAGGTATTACCCTCTTGCGTGTAGAGTGAATACCCCTGAGCGAGGAGGGCTTGGACATCGCTTCGCGCTTGATACGCCATAAGGCCCTCCGCAATCTGCTGCGGTGTTAAACCATCCACAGTAACTTCCAAGGCTGAAATTTGATCACTATAGCCGTACGCTTCTCCGATTAATCCGCCGACATAGCTATCACCGCTTACCGCTCCGGTAGCGTAGCTGCCGCTGATGGTGGCGCCATCGCTGTATCCGACCAAACCGCCGATATCATAACGGGTGCCGGTGACGTCTCCGGTCGCATAGGAGTTGGAGATTTCCCCAAACTTAACATTTTTGTACACATAGGCCTCATAGTATGATCCGTTACTGTACGTATGGAGTGAATACCCCTGAGCGAGGAGGGCTTGGACATCGCTTCGCGCTTGATACGCCGTAAGGCCCTCCGCAATCTGCTGCGGTGTCAAACCATCCACACTGACTTCCAAGGCATAGTTTTGATCGATATAGCCGTACGCGTATCCGACCAATCCGCCGAGATAACGTTCACCGTTTACCGCTCCGGTAGCGTAGCTGTCGCTGATGGTGTCGCCATCGCTGTATCCGATCAATCCGCCAACTTCGCCAACTCCGGTGACCGTTCCGCTAGCGTGGCTTCCGGTTATCGTGTTATTATAGCTGTACCCGATCAATCCGCCGACATCCCAGTCGGTGCCGGTTACGGTAGCGCTCGCGCTGCTGTTGCTGATAACGCTCCCCTCATCGCTGTATCCGACCAATCCGCCGACACTGCCCATACCGCTGACGGTTCCGCTGACGCTACTCCCTTTGATGGTACCGCCGATGCTGTATCCGACCAATCCGCCGACATTGTAATTCCCTGAGACTGCCGCGTCGGCAATCGTAAGATTGTCGATTTCGCCGTTTACAAGGCTGCCGACAAAACCGACATTATCACTAGAGAGCTGGAGATTAAGCCCCGAAATCGTCTTGCCGTTACCGTCGAATATCCCGTGCAGTTCAGGGAGATACCACCCTGCGGCAAGGGTGAGATTGTTCATGAGTTTGAATTTCAGCCCAGCAGTATAGGCAAATGCCAGCATGTTGTTCAGATCGCTCAATGAGTCGATCGAATAGTAGCCGTTGGCATCCGCCGCACCCAGATAGGTCGCTGCCGAAAGAGAGAGTCGTGAGCCTGCCATCCAGTCATTAAACTGAGCGTCGTAAATACCGTAAGCACCCAGAGTATGGACACCGTTGACGGTTGTTCCGTCGATATTATAAAAACTGTTGCTGAGCGTATTGTTATAGCCCTGTCCAATCACGGCACCGACACTGTTGGTCCCGGTGATCGTACTCCCCATAACAAAGCTATCGGTAACGGTAGAACTGGACAGCCTCCCGGCCAGTCCACCGACATAATAGGTGCCGCTTACCGCTCCGCTGGAATAGCTGCCGGTGATCGTAGTACTCTGTCCATATCCGACCAGTCCGCCGACATAATAGGTGCCGCTTACCGCTCCGGTAGCGTAGCTGTTGGTGATGACGGTATTAGGGGCGTACCCTACCAGTCCCCCGACCATATAATAACCCGCAATACTTTCGTCGATCATCCCGGTATTACGGATATCGGCACTATTCGCAAATCCGAACAGACCGACATATTGACCGTTCCCATTAATAGTCAAACCGGTGATCGTGTGCCCGAGACCGTCAAACTTGCCGTTGAATTGGTAGAGCGATTGAAAACCGGCACCGCCGTTCCACGTGCTTGTTGCGGAGGCATCGATATTGCTCCCCAATACATACTTTCCACTGTTATAGTTCCCGATCCCCTGAAGGTCTGCAAGGGTATTGATAATGGTGTATTCGTTAGCGTTGATACTCAATGACGTGCCGGTTGCCATATCCACTTTTCCGGCGAATCCGGTGTCGCTCAAGCCCACTTTCACATTTCCACTCATCGCAAGTCTCGCCGTTCCGGTGGCACTCATAGCGGCGTTGACATTGATATCATGATCCGCAATGAGGTTTAGGGTATTTGCATTCCAGCTGATCGCCGAATTAACATTGATATCACCTGCATCTGTTCCGGTAACGCTGGTGGTGACGGTGGCATCGCCGGAGGCCAATTGCCCTTCCAGTGTCGCTGCCATTGCGGCGTCGATCGTGACGTTCAGCGGATCGATTAGCCATTCTCCGGCGTGGATCGTTGTCCCCTCGGCTACGCTCAACACATCAGCTGATGTCTCTACGAAACCGCCCTCCGCTTTGATCTCTCCACCGATATCCGCCGTTCCGCCGTGGGCATACACTTCGATATGTCCGGTCACGTCATCGAGGGTTTGCGCCTGAAGGAGTCCGGTGTTGTTGACCACACCGTTGATCAGCTCATGGGCCGCGTTGGTGGTGAGGAAGATACTACCGCCATCGGCGATGATCGCCCCTTTATTTTCCACAAGGGCATTGAGTGTCCCTTGATCGATCGCGATACCTACCAGTGAATCGCCGTTGAAGTTGAGGCTGATTTTATCTCCCGCTGTAAGGGCTACTGTCCCCATAGTCGCTTGAATAAGTCCTTGATTGACTACCTCTTTACCGAGCAAAGCGACATAGGCACCATCGGTAACATGGATGGTTCCCATGTTGATAACGCTTGCGGTACTTCCGGTAGATTCAAAAGTGAAATTGCCGTTCATGAAATTTTGATCGCTCATGTTCATCGTGCTGGCAACAAGGCCAGCTGTGTTGATCGAAGCACCGTTACCGAAGAGGATACCATTGGAGTTTAGAATCCATACTTGCCCGTTTGCATTCAATGCACCGTTAATTACCGAGTTTTCATTTCCGACAACACGGTTGAGGGTAATGGCTGAGCTGTTGGGTTGATTGAAATTGACCGTTTCGCTAGAACTGATACTGAAGCTTTGCCAGTTGATGGACGCCCGCTGGGTGCTTTGGTCGATGTTGGTTATCGAACCGCTTTGGCTGATGGTTGCCGTACCTGTCTGCACTACTCCGCCGCTGGGTGAAGCGAACGTCATGGTGCTTCCGGCTACCAGTGCAGAAACAACGAGGGAAATTTTCCCCCCTTTTAGAATGCGAAATGCATTGCGATAGTTATTGGATGGTCTCATTGTACTCTCCGGTGTAAATTTCGGGATGAATCATACAGGCCAAGTATCATCGGAGTATCATCAAATAAAAAGATTTTTTTATTTATTTATAATAAATGCTTATTTTAAGTAAATATTAACTATTATTCCTGCATTAAATGAACTGTTATTTTTTATTATAAAACGAGTCTGTTCTGACTTAAGTGTGTTTGAAATAACCAGAAAGAGAAAAAATGATGTATAAAAAAATTGTTTGCTGTTTATTAACATCGGTTGCTCTTTTTGCGCAAGAAAAAAGTGATTTTGAGTCACTTTTTAAAGAAGTGAGCAATTTCACGACTCAGACCAACATCAACATCGATCATCAACCCTCTGTTCTCACAGTGCTTTACAGTGATGACTTGCAAGCAATGGGCGTTAGAACCCTCAAGGAAGCTTTTGAGTTTGTCCCCGGAATCGAAACGTCGATGTCATCCTCCGGAAACAATAAAGTAATCACGAGAGGGGCGAGTGAGCCCAATAATTTTGTCTCCATCAAAATGAAATATTTTATTGACGGTGTAGACCTCAGTTATAACTACTATGGAGATTTTCCTATTGAACTCATTGATCGAATAGAAGTCTTTCGTGGTGGAGCATCTGCCATCTACGGACAAGGTGCCTTTCTAGGAGCGGTTAATGTCATCACGAAATCGGCTATCAAAAGTGCCAATAACAGCGTTAATGTGGAATCCGGAAGTTTTAATTATCGCAAAGGATCAGCTCTCTTACATACGCAAGTCGGTGGTTGGGACATAGGCTTTGATACCTATTATAAAAAGCATGAGCGGACGGTAGATGCTCCTAATGCACCGGTGGCACTATTATCCGCTCCATTGCCTGCAATGTATGGGGTTAACGGTACTTTTAGCGGTGAAAAAATATCACGCGAGGGGTTAAAAGAGGGAAGCTTCGGGTTTATTGCCCATAATGATGAGTGGACATTTACCTCTCGTTATTTTCAAAAACACTCTCAAAATTACTACGGTTTTTTTGGTGTGCTGGATTTTGATGATAATGGGTACACACAATACCGCACGGCAACCGCACAGCTAACCTACGAGTCTAAGCTCTCCGATGATTTTGCCCTTAAAGCGGATGTTGGAGTTTTGCAGGATCACTATGAGGTAAATACCTACTATTATCAGATCGAGCCCAATATGGTCGGTTTGACGAATCCTCATTTTAATATGCAGCATACGATGCAAACGACCTATGCGGAGGTTGCCCTTGAAAATGAGCAGTTTGACAATCACAAGTTTAAAATCGGTGTTTATGCCGGGTATGTAGACTTGAGTAAAAATCACTATGCGACCAATGTTGATGTTATTAGCCAAATCGGTATTCCCGATCCATTTTTTCCTGGAGTGTATTGGGCTAATCAAACACAGCTTACGACACTCAGCGGTGATAGAAGCTTTTATACACTACCCAGCGAGAAGCAAAGATTGCTCTCGTATTATTTTCAAGAGCTGTATCATGCCAGTGATGTACTAGATATTTCACTCAATGTTCGGCTTGATGATTATGAGCATTTTAACTCCATGCTCAGTTGGCGCGGGGCATTGGTCTATTCAGAAGATGATGTAAACATCTATAAGCTTATAGCTTCCAGAGCGTATCGTGCACCATCGTACACGGAGGCGTATTTGACCAATCATTTGGGAATCTATGTCGGAAACCCTGCACTTAAACCTGAAAGTGTCGATACTTACGAGGCGGCGTATGTATACACCAAGCCCAATCAGACACTGAGAGCCAACATATACTATTCCATTTATAAAAATGCGATTGATGCTACTTTTGATAATCAGTTTATTTATCACAACAACGCACAATATCGTTATAGCCATGGCCTTGAATTGGAATATACCCAAGAGTTTGAAAATCGCTCGAAACTTATGCTCAATGGTAGTTATACGCAATATAAATATACAAATGTCAATCTCGGAACAAATATTGAAATCGACAACCCGAATATTTCACAAGTTATGGCTCATGCGGCCTATATTTATCCGGTAATGTCCTCTCTGAACTGGAGTAATGTTGCACGATACTACGGTAAAAAAGAGTTGGCTAAATACAACGGAGAGATCGATGATGTTTTACTTGTAGATTCAACGCTGCAGTATCGGTTTTCAAAAGATTTAACCGCAGCGTTTATCGTTAAAAATGTATTCGATACGACCTATTATTATCCCTCTTCCGGTATAAATGTCTCACCGATGCAGCGAGAAGGAAGAGTTGTCTATGCAAATTTACAATATGATTTTTAAAATTTTATAGTTGTAGTTGCTCTTCATCTCTAAATTAGGTTACAATTTTGTTGCAATGAAATCAATTAAAAACCTAAATTCTCTTTCAAATCTCGCCAAATGCATTTGTGCATGAGACTTATAATACTGTTCCTATCTCTGTTTTTAGGCGCTTTTGCTGAGCCATATAATAGCAGTAGGATCGAAATGCATGCTAAAATTTTTCCTAAAATACTCCTCAGTGATACCAAAATCGAAAATAAATTAGTCAACGGGAGTGTCAAGATAATCGTTCTTTACTCTGATGAAGATATCAATGTTGCCAACAAACTTAAGACGCAGATGATTCGCTTTTATCCTTTTCTAAAAGAGCACCCTCTTCAGGTTGTACTAAAAGAGTACAGAGATTTTGATCCCTCAGAAGATACTACTGCCTACTATGAACTTTACGGAGAGAAAAAAAGTATTATCAACGTCAATAAAACGGCACAAAAAAACTCCCGTATCACCTTTGCGTATGAGAGTAACTATCTCGATTACGGAACGTTGATGAGCTTATATGTAAGTGATAAAGTCTCCCTCTACATAAGTATGGAAGCCCTGAAACAAAGCGATATAGTATTAGATAATATAATCTACAAGATAGCGAAAATAAAATGAAAAATATGTCGCTTTTTTTCAAAATAATTTTTAGCATCAGTTTGGTCATGATGATATTTATGGCTGTTTTTAGCTATCAAAATTATCAGACCGTCCATAGACAACTCACTCTATTGGAAGATGAAAAGTTTGCTTCGATTGCGAAAACTGTTGAGCCTGCTATCAGCATCAACTATGCTTTAGGACTCGAAAGCGGCTATAAAAATGCCATCAAACAGCTTTTTGATACCAATTCTGAAATCATTAAGGTAACATTGAGCGATACAGCAATGAAACCGTTTTATGAAGCATTGCAACAGAGGCATATCGGTACTGATGAGTCATCAAGAGAGTTGAAGATCGAAATGCATGACAGTTTATTAGGGACGTCTTCAGGTTTTATCACCATTCATTACACCCATTCCAAATTTTTGTACACGACGATTGATGCGTATAACTCATTTTTGATCCATATGTTATATTTGTTTATCGGACTGATGATTATTTTGATGTTACTGATCCATTTTTCAATCAAGCCGCTAAAAAATCTTACGAAAACGCTGAGTTCTTATATGCCTGGGGTAAAAATGGAGATCGCCCCTATGGAGGGGAAAAATGAAGTTGCAGTCATCAATAATGCAACCATCGAAATGCTCAAAAAAGTGGAAGAGGAGCTAAAAAAACGGATGCAATCCGAAAAAGAGCTTTCCCATAAAAGTCGCCTCGAATCGATGGGGGAGATGATCGATAATATCGCCCATCAGTGGCGTCAACCCCTTATGAACATTAATGCGATTTTACTGACTATCGACCGAGCTTATGAACTGGGGAAACTGGATGAAAAGTATCTGGAAAAGACGATTAAAGAGGCGACCGATCTAACGGGTCATATGTCTCAAACCATCGAAGACTTTAGAAGTTTCTTTCGCAAAGACAACGAAACGGAAACGGTAAATATCAACGATATTCTCACCTATTCATTGAACCTTCTCAGTAGTGTTACTAAGAATATAATCGTCTGTTTTGAGAAAGCCGATGAGATCACCCTGTCTCTCTATAAAAATGAACTAATTCAAGTTATTATCAGCATACTGACCAATGCCGTAGATATTTTAGAACAGCGTAATATCCCAAATAAAAAGATTTTTCTCTCCGTAGCGGAGTATCCTGAGGAGATTACTATCATCATTGAAGATAACGGCGGAGGGATCGCCGATGAGCATATCCACCGTATTTTTGAACCCTATTACTCTACGAAACATCACTGCGGTGGCAGTGGACTGGGACTTTATATCTGCAAAATGATTATCGAAGAACATATGGACGGTTTGATAGCCGTTCAAAATACGCACAGCGGTGCACAATTTACTATTACGTTAAAAAAGGGGATATTGTGAGAGAAAATTTGAGTGAATATACTCTTCTCTATGCGGAAGACGAGAACAACGTGCAAGCAAAAATGAATGAGTATTTTGAATCCTACTTTAAAGCCGTTTACTCTGCATCCGATGGTCAAGAGGCGCTGGAATTATATAACCGCTATATGCCTGATGTGGTCATACTTGACATCAATATGCCAAAAATAAATGGCTTGGAAGTAGCGCGAAGAATTCGAAAAGAGGATGCAGGAACACGGATCATTATGTTAACGGCTCACTCCGAAAAAGAGTTGTTATTGCAAGCGACCGAGATTGATATGAGCAAATATCTCATCAAGCCGGTATCTCCGATTGATCTTAAACAAGCTCTTGATAAAGTGGCTACGGAGTTGATATCTACCCCTAATAAATCGGCTAAAAATAGGCTTGAATATACCATTGATAAAGAAGGGCTGATTTTTAAGAGTAAAACTCTTTTGGAACTTTCAAAAAGCGAGCGGAGGGTTTTAGGTCTTCTTATTAAAAACATTGGATACTCCGTGGGATATGAGACTTTTTTTTACGATGAAGAGGGTAATACCGAAACGAATAATGAAGCATCCCTACGTAATATAATGGTCAAACTTCGTAAAAAATGCCCCGATCTTAATATCAAAAACATCAAAGATGTAGGATACATCGCTTATTGTCAAGAGTAGCATTTTACGAATCACGCTTAAGCAATTTGTGAGATATCCTCTATTTTCTCTCTTCGGCGGCTATTATCCCTTAAAAAAATCAACGTACTTTTATTTTTGTACCTGCGCTATGGCGCTATACCCAGTCTGTGCCACGGAATCCTGCATCATCCGAAGCGTAATCTTCTCATCTGTTATAACGAGCGCACTCTCATTTTTAAAATTGATTTTCGCCTCTTGAACTCCTGAGACACCCATCAACGCTTTTTTAACCGCCAGTGTGCAGGCGATGCAGTGCATTCCGTTGATATGGAGCTTCCACTCTTTGGCGTACGCGAGAGAGACCAATAGAAGCAAGCTGATGGCTATTCTCCCCATATCAATACCTCATAATAGGGATAGAAGAGGGCGGCAAGGCTAAAGAGAAAGAGTCCCCAAAAAAGGATCAATAAGATTTTAGAAGTGAGGCTTGGGACACAATCGCATTCGATCTGTTTTTTGATCACCATTTGGTAAAATCCGATGCTCAGCATCAAAACGGCAAAGGCGGTAAATAGCCACCGATAACTGTTGAGTTCGGGAACATTGATAACCCCTGCGAAGGAGATGCCGAACACCATAAAAAGGGTCGGAACCAAACAACATGAGGCAGAGAGAAGCGCCGTGATGAGTGCACCGAACAGTATGAGTACCGCGCTGCGCCGCTCCTGCTGCATCATGACATCGACGGGATTCTCTTCATCGTTCTCAACGTATCCTCTCCCTTTTACGATGATGAGACGGGTAGCCCCATGGGCAAGTTCCTCTTCACTAAAGGTGCAGTGCTGTGAGAGGGCAAAGCGCTTGCAGTTTTCCCGTCCTGATAGAGTGTTGACCTCTACGATAAGGACGGCATCTTCTGGGAGGGCATCGAGAGCCTTTTTTGTCTCCAGTACGGGAGCGGGGCAATCCATATCACGGCAGTCTAGGATCATAGAACACCTCTGAGGGAGTGGAACGTATAGCGATAGATTTTCGGATCAAAGGGGTCGAGGTATTCGCCGTCCACTTCGGTATACGGGTAGCCGAACGAGTCGAGGGTACCTTGGGTATTGGCGGGGTAGAGATTGAAATCGCGGGCGTGGTTGAGTGCCATCCAGTTGTTCTCCCAAAAGCCGAAGAATTTGTTGGCGAGTTCACGGGCGCGGGGGGAGTTTTTATCGATTCCTTCTTTGAGAACCAGTTTCGTGATGTCGGCAGGGTCACACGGTATCCATCCCATATTCGGGATAAAAAACTCCACCTTACAATGCTGGGCTTTGGTATTATCTTCGCCCGCTCCAAAGGCAGGAGAGAGACGTGAAGCTCCGAGCCGAATCCCCATCACCTCACGTGCGGGGATAGCGCTGGCGCGCATCAGCGCAACGCAGAGTGCCGACATATCGAGGCACTTGCCTCCCATGCGACCCTCTTTTTCCAACGTTGCTAACATCGCATTCGGGCTGCCTACGCCGCATCCTTGGACACTCTCATCACGGTAGCTGTTCGCCACAATCCAGTCGTAGATTTTGCGGGCTTTTTTGAGGGGATTTTTTTCTCCTCCGACGATACTTTTGGCAACTTTGGCAACGGCTCCGTTGGTGGGGATATGGGCTGAGGGGGCTAAAAACTCTCTCGCTTTTTCGAGTGTTTCGGGGCAGATTCGTTTGGGGCGGAAATCGCATTGGCGATCTCTCAGCGCAATACTCATCGTTATTTCGAGTGTTTTGCTCACGGCACTTTTTTCCCAATGGGCATAAAAGGTACGGGCGCCGCAGAGGTTATGATCGCTCTCGAAATGGCTCTCTGCATTGGTTGTGTTTCCAAGCTCGATAATGCGCTGAAATCCGTTGATATCGGAGGGGAGGGGAACCCATAGGGAACACTCTTTGGTGCTATGGTGGGAGAGATCAAAGCTCCAGCGGAGTTCATACACTGCAAGACCTTCTTTGATCGTCGGTGTTGAAGAGGCGTTAAGAAAAGAGGGGGTGAGGCAAATCGCCCCCGTAATAGCTGTTTTTTTAATGAATTCGCGTCTATGCATAAACATCCTTTTTTATAAATTCCCGTTCGCCCTGAGCTTGTCGAAGGGTAAGTTCATGGTTCGACAAGCTCACCACGAACGGCACTCATAGTATTACAATGTCACTATTTGTTTTAGCGAGAACTTGAGCAACAATCACAGCAGGTATCCCCTCGTTCAGACACCGTTCTAGCATCTTTTTGGCATTTTCAGGGGTCGCCGCAATCATAAGTCCCCCCGATGTTTGGGCATCGAAAAGGATCATCTCCATATCGGCTCCGACGTTACGTCTGAAGTGTACTTTGGATTCGAGATACTCTTTGTTGGCATAGCTTCCCGCTGGGATGATCCCCATCGATGCCATCGGCAACGCTTCGGCGAAAAACGGGACGGCGGAGCACTCTACTTCTATCGTTTTAGTGCCTCCGCTCATCTCCGCCAAATGACCTAAAAATCCGAATCCCGTCACATCGGTACACGCATGAGCATCAAACTCCCGTGCGATGAGAGAGGCTTTATAGTTGAGGGTACGCATCGTTTCAGCGACCTTCATCACGGTAGGCTCATCCAGCAGGTCTGCTTTGATTGCGGTGATCAGGATTCCCAGTCCCAGAGGTTTGGTGAGGACGATCAAATCCCCCTCCTGTACCGTATTGTTACGGAGTATTTTATCGGGATGGACAAATCCGGTGCATGAGAGACCATAAAGCATCTCAGGGGTTTCGATCGTATGTCCGCCGACGATTACCGCACCGCACTCTTGCGCTTTGCTTTGCCCGCCGCGTAGAATCTCGGTGAGCACTTCGGTGGGGTGGTTTTTTCCGTCAAATCCGACGAGATTGAGTGCCGTCTTGGCATCGCCCCCCATGGCGAAGACGTCGCTTAGAGAGTTCGCCGCCGCAATTTGCCCATAGATGAAGGGATCATCGACCACGGGGGTGATAAAATCAACCGTCTGTACCATCGCAAGATCACTGCTGATGCGGTACACGCCCGCATCCTCATTCCCCTCAAATCCGACGAGTAAATCTTTGTGAAACGATTTCAGATGACAAGTGACGTTTTCGAGCGAGCCGGGGGAGAGTTTGGCAGCGCATCCCGAGGCCCGGACAAATTTTGTGAGCTTAGCGTCGTTGTTCATCTTGAATTCCTCTGAGAATTTCGAGTGTTTTTGTGAGGTCATCATTGCAGATACTTACATCAGGCTTGATGGTCACTTTGTAAACTTTGTCGTAATACTGCGTCAATAAGATCTCAGAAACTCTGGACAAATCACCGTTAAGAAATGCGGTGATACTGGAATCTTTATCGTCACGGCTGATGTAGGGAGAAATTCGTTCCATCCGCGCCATAAAAAAGCGCTCATCCATCGCATCGTACATTCGCATGATCCGCTCCACTCTCTGTTCCAGAGGTGCTGTGATCTCAACGCGAAATCCCGATTCCATCTGCTTGTAAAGTGCAGCGGGAAGCATGATTTTTCCGATCCGTTTGCTCTCGGCTTCGACAAAAGCACTTTGGGCTGGATTAAGAGCGAGAAGGGCATGGGTCAACCGATTTTGGAACTCTTTTTGGGTGGGTTGTGCGCCGTTGACATCGCCGAAGACCGAACCGTAGTGATTGGCCATTTTTTCAAGATCGATCACATTGTCCAGTTCACTCAGGAGGTCGCTTTTGCCACACCCCGTATTTCCGGCAAGGGTTATAAAATGCAGTGGCGGGAGATTCTCTAAATAGTCGGTCACAAACGTTCGGTACGATTTGTATCCTCCGATAACACGGTCGATCCGGTATCCTATATCGGACAAGATCGTTCCGAGTGAGGAAGAACGCATACCGCCGCGTGCGCAATAGATCGCTATTCTGGAGTTTGGGGTAAATGTCGGATAGATATCGTGAATGTGGCGAGCCGCGTTGAGACAGACATACGAAGCTCCCTTTACACGTGCTTCAAATGGGGATATCTGTTTGTATATCGTCCCGATTTCGTGATGCTCTTCGTCACTTAGCGCGTAAAAATTTTGCGCAGAGGGGACGTGGGATTCACCGTACTCGTGCGGACTTCGCGCATCGATGATAAGGTCATAAGTATTTTGGGATTCTAAAAAGGTTTCAATCGGTATGGTTTGTATCATTTCGAATTTTACCATTTATCCGCTAATAGCTCCATTATAAGCCCCTTTATGCCATAATCCCACACATACAAGGGAGTTCTCATGGCGGCAGGTTCGACGATTTACAAAGCACAGCTGAGCATAGCCGATATGGATCGCAACTACTACGAGACTCACGAGATCACAATCGCACAGCACCCCTCCGAGACGGATCAGCGTTTAATGATCCGTCTTGCAGCATTTGCTCTTCATGCGTCCGACCAGATGGTTATCACAAAAGGGATCGGAGGGGATGACGAACCCGAACTGTGGGAGAAAAACTACGGCGGCGAAGTGGTGCTGTGGATCGATTTGGGACAGATGGATGAGAAACGGCTCCGAAAGGCGTGCGGACGCTCTGAACAGGTCATCGTTTATACCTATAACCTCAAAAGTGCCACCGCATGGTGGAGACAATACGGTGCGACGTTTGCGCGGTTTAAAAATCTCCGTGTAATCCATTTAGATGCGGAGGAAATAGAGAAGCTGTGTGCACGCTCTATGCGTCTGCAATGCAATATCAGTGACGGAGAGCTCAGTTTTCACAGTGAACGGGGAGATGTTACGATACTACAAGAACCGTGGCAATAATACGTCACTAATCGCTACACCTGTTCCTCCTTTATCTCTAAATCTGTTACCTTTAGCTATACTTATCCCCACTATTATCTCACTTTACGGATAAACGCATGAAACGAAAAATCGGAAAATTTAAAAGTTCTATCGCGACTCTCGAACTTCAAGACCGCGTATTGCGCGAAAATACCCTTATTCTGGCGGAACCGGGTTCAGGAAAAACACACCTTGCAAATAAAATTCGAGAATTTGTAATTGAGAGCGGTATTCCTACCCTTTATCTCGATTTTTCCGATCCTACCCCGGATCAAGTTGAAGAAAAATTCAAAATCAGCAGCGATTTTTACTATATGCATTTTAATGAAAGTGATGAGTTTGATGCTGCATTGGACACCGCAATCGCGGAACGTAAAAATATCTATATGGCAGTCAGCCCTGCATTTTTTGCAAGTAAACGGGATATCAAAAGCAAGCTTTCTCAAATGATGCAAAAGCGTGAACTTTTGGAAAATTATTACTACATTATGCAGGAAATCGCCAGCCTAGAAGGGTTTTATACCAAATTCGAAGACTTTATTTTCTATATCTTCGATCTTGTTAACCTGAAAAAATTCGGCCTCACCTTTTTGGCACAGCCGCATGAGATGTTTGAGAACCCGCGTATTAAACTTCTGTTTTCATTCCTCTTTGTCGGTCGTTGTACGAATGCTTTTTATTACAATACGACAGTTCTTCGCTCGATGGAACCGAATACCTTCTTGTATCAGCATCGCGTCGATAATCGTTCCCTTCTCTTTA
>NZ_MIBT01000118.1:0-2973 GCF_001829605.1 Sulfuricurvum sp. RIFCSPLOWO2_12_FULL_43_24
CATCAAGTCTCGCTAATACACGGCGAGGAAGGGTGATATTAACCCTCTCGGCTTTATCATCTAATATAGCGGGGTCAATCTCAACAATCGCCCAAATAAAACCTGTATACTCTGCTAATGAGCTATATCTACTGACAGGTGATGGTGTAGGTATCGTTTCATTATCATCGAGCAGTCCGTCGATATGTAGAGTGATCGCCTCTTTAGCATTATCAATCGCTTCATCGAGGGTATCACCTGCCGAAAAACACCCTACGAGATCGGGGACGATCACCCCAAATGCTGTTGTTTCATTACCGATTTCAATTGCGATAGGATAGCGCATAGTTTACTCCTCTTTCAGTCCGGCTTGTTTCATAATCGCCCGTACCAGCCCGATGCTCAAATCTTTTTTAGGATGGGGGACGGTGACTCGACCTGTTTTGGTTGGATGTTTGAACTGATGGTGACTTCCGCGCACGGCAACCAATACCCAACCATCAGCTAACATCTTTTTGATTAATTCCGAACTTTTCATAAGACTATTATACTTACTATACACACTATTGTCAAATAAAGGCTAAATACTCTATGAATTCAATATGAAAGTCTTTATCTTCTCGTCATTCCCGACTAGATCGGGAATCTATCAAAGATACACTATAATACATTAAAAATATTTTTATCTATAATTGATATGGAAATCCATGCAGAAAATTCTTTCCACTCTTACAGCTTATATCAAAAATAATAAATCCAATATATTTATTCCACTAGCTATTGCAACATCAATTATTATTACTTTTTCACTCCAGATGATATTTTGGAAAAATGGTTTTATTTTTGCATTAGCTTTGATAATTTGGTTTTTCTTTATTCTTGATACGATGAAAGCAAAGATTACTCTATTTATTTTTTTAGAATTAGTCTTAATAGATTTAGTTTTTTCTCTTATCAATGCCCACTCATTAAGCGATTTTGTATCTATTGCACTACTCTATCCACTACTTATTTCATTTTATGTAATTTTTTATTATAGTTCATTTGTTTTATTCATTGTATTTATTATAACTGTTGCAAAAAGTTTCACAAACCATTTTAAAATTAAAAGTAAATTAGTAAAATTTATCCTTATTGTCCCTCTCATACTTTATGTCTATATTATTGTTCTAAATCATAAATGTGAAGGAGATTGTGTCAATGTATTTGACGCATTAGACATTATCTCTGCAACGCAAACGAGTAATAATAAACTATGCTTTTATGTTGAGAATACTGGCCTATTTTTAGATACATTAAACACTTCAAAAAATTTCACTCTTTCAGAAATAAAGCTATCGTATTCTAATGGACAAAATGTGCTGTGGAATAAATCGTATCATGAAAATCCGAAACAACTTTCTTCTATTACAGGCGCAGATAATTGTATAGTTTGTGATACTAATATTTCTGTTGAATCTAACAATTCAGCAAGTGAATTACTTTTACTAACAATGGAATTAAATCAACACAGTCAAATCATGTACAGAGAAAATTTTGCATATCAACTTTATTTTAGAATGCTAAAAGATAAGCAAACAGGACAATTAAAATTTGTCAAATTGCCTATGAGTTCAACTGATCGTAAAGAGTATGAGAAAAGTTTAGGACTCTAAAGTTTCAATCTCCAGCACTTCCGCCCGAACAACCCGTTTATCATTCATCGCATCAAACCGATCTCCGACACTAAGCGCATCCAAATCGATCACTTTCCCCTCGCGGGCGATCTGTGCAAATCCACTTTTGTTTTTATTTTTCGGATGATTGGCATTAAACCCCTCATTCAGTTGAGTAATCATAAACTGCTTTTGTCGCAATGTTGATTCGATACTTTGGTTTAAGCGCTCTATCAAAGGAGCAATCTCACGTCTGCTTTGCTCCAACCGCTGTGCCATCTGTCGATCCAAACGCTCTCGAAGCTCTTTAACCAGCTCGCGCTGTACCTCTAAACGATGTTCTACCCCATGACGTTTAAACGCCTCTTGCATAGAGGTGAGCTGTTCACGTTTACGCTCCAGTCGTTGAGCAATCATCCCATAGGCACTAAAGCGGATTTCATCGATATTTTGAAACAGCTCGTTTTGATCAGGGAGAAGCATTTGCATTGCGGCACTCGGTGTCGGAGCGCGCATATCAGAGACGTAATCGCTGATGACCCAGTCGATCTCATGCCCCACCGCCGACATCACGGGCGTGTTCATCGCGAAAATGGCATCGGCGACGATCTCTTCGTTAAATGCCCATAAGTCCTCGATACTTCCGCCACCCCGTCCGACAATCACCGCATCCGCGTTTAATGTATCGGCATAGCGCAACGCATCAGCGATCTGTCCCGCCGCACTGGAGCCTTGAACCAATACATCCAACACGATGAGTTTGACCAACGGCCATCGGTGCGTTGCAACTCTCTGCATATCCTGCAACGCGGCACCTGTCGCGGAGGTCACTAAAATAATTGTTTGGGGAAATTTTGGAAAGGACTTTTTACGTGTCGGGTCAAAATACCCTTTGGCTTCCAACTTTTGTTTGAGTTGCTCGAATGCCACCGCCAAAGCCCCTGCACCGTAAGGCTCTGCACTGAATGCATTGATTTGATACTCACCGCGCGGTTTGTAGAGGCTCAGCGCTCCATGGAGGATGATGTGCGCCCCCTCTTCGAGAGAGAACTTTAGCCTAGCCGCATTACCCTTGAACATCACACATTTGATGGCGGAATCACTGTCTTTGAGCGTGAAATAGATATGTCCGCTGCCGTGTTTAGTGACGCGGGAGAGTTCCCCCTCGACGCTGACAAATTCAAAAGAGGTCTCTAATAGCGTCTTAATCTGCTCATTGAGAGAGGAGACACTGAGTGTGGAAGCCATTGTATTACTTTTTACGGGCAATCATCAAGGTCGAAATATCCATCGAGAAGCTTTTCGTATAGAGCATCTCAAATCCCGCTTCTTCAAGCTC
>NZ_MIBT01000119.1:0-27131 GCF_001829605.1 Sulfuricurvum sp. RIFCSPLOWO2_12_FULL_43_24
CGTATAGTTACCGCTGATTTGACCGCTTCCGCCGCCGATACGTTCATTAATGACCGGTGCTGAATAGACTTTTCCGTCCAACACGATTGCAAGGCGCTTACCGACACTTTTGCCGGTAAAGTCACCGAAAACCTGTGCACCGGCAGAATTGAGTGAAAAATTAATCACCGGACGATTGTTTTGATCGTATCCCACCTGTGCATCGGTCAGCATTGTCCCATCCAAAATAGGAATCTCATTAACCAGATGTTTGACATTCAGTTGCAACGCATCTTCGAGAATTTTGTCCCCGAAGCTCAGCGCTTCCGCATCGCTCATGTCATTTACACGCATTGAGCGATCTTCATCGACTGCCATGAGTTCAAGCTTCGCTGCACGGGAGATCAACTCACGTGCACGCTGCTCTTCTTGCGGTGTTTTGATCCCCGGAAGCTCCACGAGAATTTTATCAACCCCTTGACGTGCGACGACAGGCTCTGCCAAACCGAACTGATCGAGACGGTTACGAATCGTTTCAATCGCCTGATCCACCGATTGGGTCTTTAGCTTTTCAACCTCTTCGGGTTTAAACGAAACACTATACGCTGCACCGGAGAGTTTGACCGCTGTACCTTGAACGCTCTTTAAATGTTCATCAATCTTGGCAGCGTCTTCACTGTCCATGAGTTCAAAGACCACATGATCTCCCTCAACACTGAGACCGTCGAGTAAAATATCATTCTGTTCACTAAAGTGCTTTAGACCGGAGGCAACCGATTTGAGCTGAGAGTTAACCGCTTCTTCGGTTTTAACCCCCAAAAGAAGATGTAATCCACCCTGAAGATCGAGTCCAAGGGTAACTTTTGCACCATGTTCGCTTTGTGTGAGGGAAGGGACCGAAAAGATGATCCCGAAAAGAGCAGCCGCTATGAGTAAAATAACACGGAAATTAAACTTCATCCTCGTACTTTCTGGCTACTGCATCTTTAACGAGGCGCCCTTCGGTTTCATTGTTCATTTTAATCGTGAAATAGGTCTCTTCGACTTTTTTAATCTCAACGATCAATCCGCCGGTTGTGATAATCTTATCCCCTTTTGCGAGGGATTCAACCATCTCTTTGTGCTTTTTAGCCTGCTGGTTTTGGGGACGAATGATCACGAAGTACATAATAGCGATCAAAAAGACGAAAGGGAGAATTTGTGAAACAATTTCCATGGATATCCTTGGGTTATGTGAAATTGGGGCATTATACTGAAATGTGGCTAACAACGGTATAATTGCTCTATGAAATATCGATATACACCCTTTATGGAACTCCTTCTCGCCCCGTTGCTCATTGCCCTTTTTTTCTCCGCTTTTATTTACTGGGAACATTTCGCTCTCACATCCAAAGCACTCAACACGTTTTCAGGGTTAATTGCCCTCTATGCTCTCCTGCATGCCCCGAAGCGTACCGTACTCATCAGCGGATTTTGGATCGGACTGCTGTGGTGTTACTGGATCGGATTTAGTTTTCAATATTACGGTCTTGGATGGGCAACATGGCTGGTAGCTCTGGGATTTGGAATCGTCTATTCCCTCTATTACGGGACAATGGCCCTCACCTCCAATCCATTCATCCGGGCCCTCGTCTTGTTCGCTCTCACGTTTGTCTGGCCGATGGATTTCAACTGGATGCAGCCGGAACTTATTTTCGTCGAAAGTTATCTCGGATTTGCCAAATGGCAGTTTGCCCTTGTCCTCTTTTCTCTTGCACTCTCAGGATGGTTTAGCGGCTTCAAAAAACTCTTTCCTTTAATGCTGCTGCTGGGTGCCATCCAAACTTCGTACGCCACCCCGCCTCTTCCCGATGTCAAAATCAAGCTCGTCTCAACCGATATTTCTCAAGATTTCAAATGGCAAAATGAGCGCTTAGAGCAAACCCTCCAAGAAAATTTTGATGCCATCGATGATGCGATTGCTCAGGGGTACGATCTTGTCGTCCTCCCCGAATCGGCATTTCCTCTCTATATGAACGAATACGCCGTGATTTCCGAAGCACTCGCACAGCGCTCAATGCATATCGCCATACTCACCGGAACACTGCACAAAGAAGACGGTTTAAACTACAACGTATCTTACCTCTATAATGAAGGCAATGTCACCATCGCAAAAAAAACAATTCTCGTCCCCTTCGGCGAATACATACCGCTACCGGAGTTTTTACGCGGATGGGTCAATCGGGAGATTTTCGGCGGGGGGGCTGATTTCGTCACGGCCGAAAAACCGACCGATTTTAACGTTAAAGGGGCAACTTTTCGCAATGCCGTCTGCTACGAAGCGACACGCTCTGAACTCTACACTCCTGAAGTGCGCTACATAATTGCCGTCAGTAATAACGGATGGTTTAAACCCTCCATCGAGCCGACAGTACAAAATCTTCTGATTCGTTTTTATGCCCGTAAAAACAATACAATAGTGTTTCATGCGGCGAATGGCGGGGGAAGCGGGATAGTGTATTAAAAAATAATAGGGGAAAATAGCTGGTTTACTCTCAGGGGAAAAAGCTCCCGCTTGCGCGGGAATAAGGAACTTTTCGCTTTTAGTGGCGAACGTTGAGCTTGTTTTTGTTAATGGCTTCGATAACAGCAGTGATCTGTTTCATTTTCGTCTCTTCGTCGTCCATGTTGTGGATCGCATCAAGATTAAAACTTTGTAATTTTGTATCGAGGTAACCGGTATCAAGTTTACCATCGATAAAATCTTGGTCACGAACGATTTGACGGTGAAGAGGGATATTCGTCGGAACCCCCTCGATCAAGAACTCATCCAATGCACGAGTCGCTTTACGCACCGCATCTTCCCATGTCAACGCCGTAACAATCAATTTACCGATCATTGAATCGTAGTTTGAAGGGATTTGATAGTTGGTGTACGCCATAGAATCCAAACGCACCCCAGGGCCACCCGGTGCAAGATAGTTAGTGATAAGACCCGGAGATGGGACAAAGCCCATTTTAGGATTTTCGGCATTGATACGGAATTCGATTGCGTATCCACGAAATTTAATCTCTTCTTGCATGAAAATAAGTGGATCACCCTCTGCAATTTGGATCATACGTTGGATCAAATCGATTCCTGAGATCGCTTCCGTTACCGGATGTTCTACTTGAACACGGGTGTTCATCTCGATAAAGTAGATATTGTCATCTTGATCAACCAGATATTCGATTGTTCCGACACTCTCATAGCCGAGTTTGAACATCGCTTTGGTCGAAATACGGTAAAGCTCACGACGAGTCGCTTCATTCAACAATGGAGACGGTGCGATCTCGATCACTTTTTGGTGACGACGTTGGATAGAACAGTCACGGTCTCCGAGATGAACAACGTTACCGTATTTATCCGCAACGATTTGGATCTCGATGTGACGAGGATTTTTGAGATATTTTTCGATAAATGTTTCACCACGGCTAAAGAAACGCAACGCTTCGTTAGTTGCAGACTCGTACATCTCTTTAAAATCTTCCGCACGTTCAACGATACGCATACCGCGTCCGCCACCGCCGAAAGCCGCTTTGATGATAACAGGGAATCCGATGTCGATTGCAATCTTCTCAGCATCTTCGACGTTATCGATCGGCTCATCCGTACCCGGAAGCATCGGAACACCCACCGCACGCATCGCTACTTTTGACGCCATTTTATCCCCGAAAAGGGCGATATGTTCCGGTTTCGGACCAATGAAGATAATATCGTTATCGACACATGCTTGTGCGAATTCTGCACTCTCGGACAAAAAGCCGTATCCCGGATGGATCGCGTCACAATCAGCTTTTTTCGCCAAAGAGATAATACGATCATAATCAAGATACGCGGCAATTGGGTCACCCATGATCGGATAACACTCATCAGCTTTACGAACCCATACACCATTAACGTCTACTTCTGAAAAAACGACGACGCTTTTAATCCCCAACTCTTTACAGGCTCGAATAATGCGAAGTGCGATTTCACCACGGTTCGCGATCAATACTTTGCTGATCTTTTTAGTTTTCACGTATTCCCTCATTTGAATATCTTTAAGCGTCTTAGCCAGGCTAAATGGTTTAAAGATACCCGATATCTTGATTTAAAAATGAAATTATAGGATAAAACCACTGTATATGCAAAATTTTTTAATCTCTCGTAAAAATCCTCAATTTAAATAGAAGTTATTTACATCTATCCATACTGATTCACTAATGATTATTGGATTTTAAAAAATTTGCTATTATAATGGGTAAAAAACAGGGATACCACATGAAAATCGCGGCTAATATCACTGAACTCATCGGCAATACGCCACTTGTACGGCTCAATGCACCATCTGGCAGTAGCGGAGCAACCATTTTAGGAAAATGCGAATTTATGAATCCGACCAGTTCGGTCAAAGACCGTATCGGGTTTAACATGATTAAAACCGCAATGGAAGAAGGTCGCATCAACCAAGAGACCTTGATTATCGAGCCGACCAGCGGAAATACCGGTATCGCACTCGCCTCTATCTGTGCTGCTTTGAGGTTAAAACTCACCCTCACCATGCCTGAATCAATGTCAATCGAACGACGCAATCTTCTCAAAGCTCTCGGGGCAAATCTCGTCCTCACACCGGCAGCAGCAGGGATGAAAGGGGCTATTGATGAGGCCAATGCATTGGTTGCATCAACCCCTAATGCTATCGTTCTTCAACAATTTTCCAATCCTGCAAATCCTGCTATCCACCGTGTCACCACGGCTCAAGAAATTTTACGCGATACCGATGGAAATGTCGATATTTTTGTCGCTGCTATCGGAACCGGAGGGACAATTACCGGAACGGGGGAAGCACTCCGAGCCGCTTTGCCGAATATCCAAATCATTGCTGTAGAGCCCAAAGATTCCCCTGTCCTCTCAGGCGGAAAACCGGGGCCGCATAAGATTCAAGGGATCGGAGCGGGATTCGTCCCCGATGTACTCAACACAGCCATTTACAATGAAGTGATTATGGTGAGCAACGAAGATGCAATCGCAGCCTCCAAAGCACTCGCTAAAACGGAAGGGCTGCTCGTCGGTATCTCTGCGGGGGCTAATGTCCATGCCGCTGCGCTCATCGCTGCTCGCCCTGAAAATCGTGGCAAAACAATCGTCACTATTTTATGCGATACCGCAGAACGTTATCTCAGTACGCCGCTGTTTGAATCGTAAATGCTCTTAGAAACGATACGGTGCGAAGAGGGTCTGCCTCTTCACCTCTCCTATCATCAAAAGCGTTTAGAAAGTTCACTCCAATCTCTCGGCATCGATAAAAATTATGAGCTTAAAATATTGATAACACCTCCCGATCGTGGACTCTATCGATGCCGTTTTCTTTATGACGCAAACCACTATTCCATCGAGTTCATCCCCTATACACCCAAAAAAATCAGCTCTCTTAAGCTAATTCATGCCGATACCATTGAGTATCCCCTTAAATACGCACAGAGAGAAAATTTAAATAATCTGTATGAGAAGCGAGAGGATTGCGACGATGTTCTTATCGTGAAAAACGGCTTGCTTACCGACACTACGATCGCAAATATTGCCTTTTTCATTGATGGGAAATGGCTCACTCCGGACATCCCTTTGCTCAAGGGAACGACACGTGCAAGAATGATTGAAAAAGGGGTCGTTTATCCCGTATCCTTACGTGTATCTGATATTGCAAAAGCAACAAAGATAGCCCTTATGAATGCGATGATGGGATTCATTGAAGTCGAAAGTGGTATAATTACCTAAAAATACAGGTCTGTGATTATGTTATTCGATATTATCAAAAGTTCTTCATTCGCCCGTTTAATGGAAAACCATGTTCGGGATATGCTTATCTACCTTTTTGAAAATGACCAAAATTTCGGGATTTTATGTAAAATTGATCACGTTACGTTTGATCCCCCTCTCCCTCATCATCTAAGTGAAGAGTTTCGGGCAATGACCCTATTTTTTCTCGCGGGATACACGTTTGAAAGTGCCCGTATCGACAACGATATTTTGATTTTTGAAGCGGGATTTGGTCAAGAAAATATCGGCAGTTTTGTTTCCGTACCTCTTCTCTCAATTGTTCAGATCATCATTGATGATACCCCTGCATTTGTAAACCTTGCAATACCCCAAGAACAACATCCTATTATCAACATTGAAAAGCATGAAGGGGTTCAGAACTCTATGAGCGCATTGCTCGCGAATCCTGAGAATCAGAAGTTTTTGAAGAAAAAGTAACGGGTGAAGTTTATAACTTCAACCCTAATAGGTAAGTGACTACATTGTCAATAAACGCGTCATGTTTACGCTCTTTGCTGTAGACGATGTAGAATTTACGCTTGATTTTATAATTTTTAATCCGCGCTTCGAACAATCTCCCCTCTTCCACCTCATCACTGATTACATGACGAGAAATGACCGATACAACCGGACGTGCCGCATCTTTCGGTGAACGCATCAATGTCTCTTTAATCGCTGTCGAGCTGGCAACGACACCGATGACATTGAAGCCTGAACACTCTACCCCGATCTCTTCAAACACTTCTGCGGTCAATTTGCGTGTATGAGAATTTTCATCACGGCAGATCCAGTCGAATTTATACATATCTTCTTTACGAAGCTGTTTTGGGATCGGCTGATTGGAGAACATAACCAATTCATCTTCTTCCCATTCACGGTAAATTAATCCCTCTTTAAATACCGGTGATTCAATAAGGGCGATATCAATCTTTTTATCAATCAACTGATCTACAATTTCCTCTGAAAATGCAACACGGATGTGAACTTCGTTATTAATCTTCTCTTTGAGTTGACCCAAGTACGATGGCAATACATAGTTACCGATCGCATACGAAGCACCCACAATAAAAGTGAACTCTTTATTGATGATTTTAAGGAGCTCTTTTTCACTCGATTGGATCGCTTTTTCAAGCTTTATCGCAATACGGAAAAGATCTTCACCCTCTTTGGTTAACTTGATCCCGTTCTTTTTACGCTCTACCACACGAGTATCGAGGTAATCTTCGATAAATTTAATCTGCTGTGTTACGGCAGGCTGAGAAATACCGAGTTTCGCCGATGCTTTTGAAAAACTTTTCTCCCTAACGACCGTCAGAAAGGTCATGAGTTTTGCAAAATCTTTTAACATAATAATTCCTATAAGCTGAATGAATAGCAGTATTATAACCCAAAATTATAACCAATGCAAGAGTTGAACAGCATATTTTATTGCATTTGGATAAAGGAATTTAAAAAATAGAAAACTTGGGCTATAATAAATTAACTATTAATACGAGCAGGGCGATAACAGCATGGATGAAATTCTCTCAAATCTTAATGAAGCACAACGCAGTGCGGTGGAGCGGATTGACGGTCCTTTGCTCATTTTGGCAGGAGCAGGAAGCGGAAAAACCAAAACCATTACCACACGCCTTGCGTATCTGCTTGATCAAGTCGGAATTCCCGCAGGCAACACACTCACCCTCACTTTTACCAATAAAGCGGCCAAAGAGATGCGTGAGCGGGCGATGGGACTTATCGCCCAAAATTCCTATCCCCCTTTGCTTTGTACCTTTCATAAATTCGGCCTCCTTTTTCTCAAATTTCATATCCATTTGCTGGGACGTGCTAATAATTTTGTAGTTATCGATACCGATGACAAAAAGAAAATCATTAAAAAAATCAATGCTGATCTTCCCACTGCCCTGATCGCCAGTGAAATTTCCCGCTATAAGAATTCTCTCATCGATCCTGCCGAAGCGTACGCGCAAGCGGAACTTACGAACTACAAGCACATTGCTAAAATCTATGAAGAGTATGAAGCCTATCTGCTCAAAAATAATCTCGTCGATTTCGATGATTTGCTCTGCCTCACCTATAAGCTCCTCAATGAGAATCCCGATCTGTGTACTCAGACATCGGAAAAATATCGCTATATCATGATCGACGAATATCAAGACACCAATGAATTACAATTACGATTACTCCAAAAATTGTGCAGTACTCACAACAATCTCTGCGTCGTAGGGGACGATGATCAGAGTATCTACGGATGGCGGGGGGCGCATGTGCGAAATATCCTTGAGTTCGATCAGGATTTCGCCAATACGATGGTGGTCAAATTGGAGCACAACTACCGATCCACCCAGCCTATTCTCACGGTTGCCAATGCCCTCATCGAACATAACCGCTCAAGATTGGGTAAAACACTCATCGCAACCAAAGAGGGGGGAGAGGCGGTCCAAACCATCACCTCGAATGATGAGAGCGAAGAGTCCCAAAAAATTGCCAAGACAATCAAAACTCTTATCACCCAAGGAGTCCGCCCGAATGAAATCGCGGTACTTTATCGGATCAATGCCCTCAGCCGTTCTCTCGAAGAGGGACTAAACCGCGCCGGTGTCGCTTATAAGCTCGTCGGCGGTTTACGTTTCTATGACCGTGCCGAGATCAAAGATCTCATCAGTTATCTGCGTGTCATCACCAACGTTCATGATAATTTCTCTCTCAAGCGGATTATCAATAAACCTAAACGGGGTCTGGGAAAAGCGACGATTGATAAAATTGAGCTCTCTTCCATCGAAGCGGGTAAATCGATGTTTGAATTTATCTCTACCCTCAATGAGAGTGAGCTCGAATCGCTTGTACGGAAAAAAAGTGCCGGGGAGCTGCGTGATTTCGTCTCCGAAATTCTTGAACTTCGTCTCGTTGCAGAAGAGGCAATTTACCGTTTTATCGATCTGCTTGAAACACGTTTTAAAATCAAAGAGACCCTAAAAGGGCTCCCGGACGAAGCCGAAAAAATAGCCAATATCGATGAATTTTACGGTCTCTTTCGTGATTATGTCAAACAAAATCCTGACGCTTCATTGGCTGAGTTTCTCAACGACATCACCTTGCAAAGCGAACAAGATCAAGTGGAGGGCGAGAGTATCTATATCATGAGTATCCACGCTTCCAAAGGGCTGGAATTCGAGCACCTATTCGTTATCGGTATGGAGGAGGGATTTTTACCGCTTATCGGCGATGGGAGTGATCTCGAAGAAGAACGTCGTCTGGGGTATGTTGCTATCACCCGTGCCAAAAGCAATCTTACCCTCTCCAATGTCAACAGCCGCTTTTACAAAGGACGCCGTACCGATCTGCAAAAAAGCCGCTTCATCAACGAAGCGGGATTATGCGAAGGTTCCCTGATCTTGGAAAAAAATACCTCCTATAAAAAAGGGGACTTAATACGCCATAAAATCTTCGGTGCCGGACGGGTCGAAGGGGTTAGCAAAGCGGGACGCGAGTTTAAACTCAGTATCAATTTCGGCGGTAATAAACGGGATATTCTTGCCTCATTCGTGGAGAAACTTTAATTGAATCGTCTTTTCGTTGCCTATAAACCCTCTGGAATAAGTTCAAATCAGCTCTTAGGGAGACTTAAACGGCGTTACGGCGTCAAAAAAGCGGGCTACTCCGGTACATTAGATCCCTTTGCCAAAGGGGTGCTTATTATTGCATTCGGCAATCACGGACGATTGTTTCGATTTTTAAACAAAACCCCTAAGCGTTATCGAGCGACGCTTTGGCTTGGAGCCTATTCGCCGACTCTGGATATTGAAAAAATCGAGACGATAGACGAGACTCAGCCTCTCAGTGTAGAGCAGATTCAACCTATTTTAAACTCTTTAACCGGTGAGCTCACCTATCTACCGCCCAAATACAGCGCAAAGCGAATCGAAGGGCGCAGAGCTTATGAATTCGCCCGTGAAGGAAAAGAGGTTGATTTGCATGAAATCACCTCGACAATCTATAATCTTACCCTCATCCACTACACGCATCCCTTTCTTACCTTTGAAGCAACTGTTTCCGAGGGGAGCTATATCCGTTCACTCGGAGAAATGATTGCCAATCGCTTAGGTTGCAATGGTGCCCTTAGTGCATTAGAGCGGCTCAATGAAGGGCAATTTATCTACGAAAATGAAAAAGAGCTTGATCTTAAAACCTCTCTCGCTATTACCAAAAACCGCTATAATGGCACATTACAAACGGTTCTACTCGGTCAACCATTATCACGCGAAGATTTTGATATTAGCGACAATGGAACCTACTGGATCGACAACGGTGATACCATCTCGATTCTAGAGATTACCTCTGATGGCGTCCGTTATATTCTCAATAAGGTTGAAGCATGCTGATTCTCTCCCGCAGACCTGAAGAATCGATCATTATCGCCGATACAATCACCGTTAAAGTGGTCTCAATCGAAAAAGGGGTCGTAAAGCTAGGGATAGATGCCCCGCACAATATTCGGGTATTACGGAGTGAGCTTGTTCGCGCCGTCGAAGATTCAAACAAAGAGGCATCATCAGGTCATGATGAATCACTCCTGCAACAACTGGTACAAAAACTCAAATTATGATCCGTTACCGCGCCTACGCCAAAGTCAATATTTTTCTCAAAATCACCGGAATGAGGGGAGATTACCATACCCTAAGCTCACGTTTTATGCGGGTCAATCACCTTTTTGATACCCTTTGGTTTGAACCGAAATCGACTCCTGAATTTGAGATCCGAGGCAATTTTGATTGCGAAGTTCACTCTAATACCATCTATAAAGCCTATAAATATCTCCAATCCGTTACCCGCTCCGATAATCTTTCCTCTTTCTTTGAGAACCATGCCGTATGCGTTGAAAAAAACATCCCCTCTTTTGCAGGTTTAGGCGGAGGCAGTTCCGATGCCGCAACCTTTTTGCGGATGTGTAATGAGGAATTGGAGTTGGGGCTAACCGTCGAAGAACTTGCCGATATCGGTGCAAATGTCGGTGCCGATGTCCCCTTTTTCATTTACGGGTACGAGAGTGCCAACGTCAGCGGAATCGGAGAGATTGTCGAAAAATTCAATGAACCGTTGATCGATTTTGAAGTTATCACCCCCGACATACAGATCAGTACCCCAGCGGTGTACCGCTACTACCGTGAGCATCTCTATGCACCGATCGCTCCTGAAGAGGCGTCACGTCTCGAGTCCACCCCTTCACGTGCTATTCTTGCCGCTATGTGCCCTAAAGAGGCCAATGACCTTTATCGCTCCGCACTTGGATGTTATCCTGAACTAAGCGAAAAAAAGGGATGGTTTTTTTCCGGCAGCGGAAGCAGTTTTTTTAGAATTAAGGAGGATACCCATGGGTGAAAACATTGCCACCAATAAAAAAGCCTTTTTTGACTACTACATCGAAGAGAAATTCGAAGCGGGTTTAGTCCTCAAAGGCTCAGAAGTCAAAGCCCTCCGTGCCGCACGAGTCAATCTCAAAGACGGATTTATCAAAATCGTTCGCGGAGAAGCGTTCGTATTTGGTGTGCATATCGGGGTACTCGATACCACCCACCATTTTTACACTCACGAAGAACGTGGAAGCCGCAAATTACTGCTGCACAAGAAACAAATCGATAAGATGTTTAAAGCCGTCGAGAAAGAAGGGTTTACCCTTGTACCGCTGAGTATCTATTTCAACGATAAAAACCTTGCTAAAATGCAAGTTGCCATTGTAAAAGGGAAAAAACTCTATGATAAGCGTGACGATCTCAAAGAAAAAAGTCTCAAACGCGATATGGAAAGAGCCCTCAAAGGAGAATAACAGATGATACAGCTCCATGAACTTCATCTCAAAGACCTCCAAAATCCTATCCACCCATCTCTCTACGAAGTATACGGAGAATATCAAATCCTTATCCTTAGACTCCCTGAACTCTGGGAAGGGAAAGCCAATATTTTAGCCTTACGTTCAAATGAGTTTTGGAAGACCAAAGGGAGATTTTTTTCCTACCCCTTTGTTATTGTCCAAGACGAGATCTTCTATTATGATAGAAAACAGGGAGAACTGACTCGTTTTGAGAATGGCTTCAAAGATCTCTATCTTTTTCTGGATGAAAAAATCGATGCCTATATGGAAGATATCGAAATTGCGCACGATAAAATTGCTTTCATCGAAGAGAGTCTCTACAAAAAACAATCCTTTAATCCTATGGAACGATGGCATATCCTCAAAAAGGAACTCTCTCGCACCGAACGTGTCATCATCAAGGCGGTGGATATTTTCGAGCGCTTCGTCACTAAACACAACTTTTCAGAAACCGATCTACTGAATGAATTCAATGATTTACACGAACATCTGGAACGCTCACTCCGTTCGACCATCGCTGCCAATACACAGCTCGATGATATCTACCGCTATCATAATATCCAGACCAATGATCGCCTCAACCGCAGTATTTATCTTCTCACGATTATCTCTGTCATCTTTTTACCCCTTAATCTCGTTGTAGGATTTTTCGGGATGAATACCGGGGGATTGCCATTTCAACACACGTACGGAACCCTAGATGCTTTTATATCCATGATTGTTTTTGCGGCTTTATTAACAGCTGCGGTACTTTGGAAAATTAAAAAGTATTAGAGAGAAATTTGATACGATTGGAAAAAAGAAGAGAAGAAGAGGTGCCGCATAAAAGCGGCAGGGGATTATTTGCGACGAATTTCTTTAATACGTGCCGCTTTACCAGCAAGGTCACGAAGATAGAACAATTTCGCACGACGTACACGTCCACGGCGAAGAACTTCGATTTTCTCTAGGCTATCGCTGTAGATTGGGAATACACGCTCGATACCAACACCGTTAGCGCCGATTTTACGTACTGTGATAGTACGACCAGTACCTTCTCCACGGATAGAGATACAGATACCTTCATAATTTTGAACACGTGATTTTTCGCCCTCTGTAATGGTTACAGCAAGACGAAGTGTATCACCCGCGCGGAACTCAGGAACGTTTTTGTTAGCGATTTGTGCTTGCTCGAAACTTGCAATGTACTTATTTTTCATAAGATGTCCTTATTTTATGCTTTTGAAGCTGCTCCGGTCTGAAGTATTTTGTTTTGCATTCAGACAGAGACGATTTTAGTGCACGAATTTTACTGTGATTTCCCTTTAAGTATTCTGATGGAACACTCATATTCTCATAAACAGGGGGTTTTCCAAACGAAGGGGCTTCCAACAGTGGTGATTCGAAACTCTCATATTCCAATGATTCACTATTTCCCAAAACACCTTCGATGTTTCGAACGATGGCATCGGTCATCACAAGAGAGGGGAGTTCCCCTCCTGTGAGAACGTAATCGCCGATGCTGAACACTTCATCAGCGAAGCGTTCAACTACCCTCTCATCAATCCCCTCATACCGACCGCTCACAAAAACCACATGAGATTTCGATGAGAGACGCTTGGCATCGTTTTGGGTAAATTGTTTCCCGACGGGTGCGACAAAAATAATGTGAGATTCATCCGGCAGTGTTTGAAGAGTATCAAACAGCGGCTGAGGAGTCATTAACATCCCTGCCCCACCGCCTGCGGCAGTATCATCCACTTTATGATGCTTTGAGGTACTGAAATCTCTGGGATTAAGATAATCAACCGAAAATTTACCCGACTCAATACCCCGTTTTAGGATCGAGTCTTGAAAATATCCCTCGATCAGATTAGCAAAAATCGTTACATAGGTAAAACGCATTAGGATGCCTCTAACAGATCCAATCCGCCCTCTACGGTGATTATTTTAGCCGTTGCATCAGCATTTAAAACAAAATGATCGATGTATGGGATTAAAAAGGTAGCCGGAAGTCCTTTGGAAACAAACGATGCATCGGTTGTTACCAGCAGATAATCCAAAGGACCGATCCGTTCAATCTCTTGAACGCTTCCCAAAACTATTTCCCCTTCCATAACAGTGGAACCGAGCAGGTCAAACCAGAAAAACTCACCCTCTCTCAAGTTGCATCGCTCACGCGTCGCTTCAAAAGTGGTAAAAAGTTTCGTATTGGTCAGTGCTTTAGCCGCTTCAGGAGAATCGATCCCCTTGAGATGAACCAGTTCACGATCAGGGTTATAAGAAGAGAGAGTTATTTCTTTGCCGTTTTCCAAAATAAAGGAGGCATTAGCACTAAATTGTTCAGGGAAATCAGTGGAAAGATTGAGTTTCATATCCCCCTTTAAACCGACGACTCGGCCTAAAGTGGCAACATGAAGAAGATCTTTGGGGGGTGAATTACGAAAGCGGTTCGACATTGATTCGGTAACTTTTTCCGTCTTTGGCTTTGCAACCGGAAATGACGGTTTTGATCGCACCGATCATTTTGCCCTCTTTTCCGATTAGCTTGCCTACATCCGCCTGATTGGCGTACAAAATGATTTCGGTCACTTCGTCGCCTTCATTCGATTCTACCCGAATCTCTTCGGGATAAGACGCTATTAACTTAGCAAAACCTGCGACGAAGTCCGCAACCATCATTATTTACCGGTAATTTTTTTAACGCGGTCTGACATTTGAGCACCAACGCTCAACCAGTAGTTCAAACGCTCTTCATCTACTTTGGTAGTGATAGGGTCTGTCATTGGGTTGTAATACCCGATCAATTCGATCCAACCGCCGTCGCGACGTTTGCGACTATCGGTTACCGCGATACGGTAGAAAGGTTGTTTTTTGCGACCCATACGGGTTAAACGGATGACTGTTGCCATTGTGTGTCCTTTAAATGTTTTGTTGCACCAAGAAGTTTAGAAGAGTGTTTTACCCACAAAAGTAAAAGAAAAACCTCTAAGCTTCTTCAAATGCTAAGGAGTAAACTCATTACGAGTGCACACCTTAACATTTGATGTTGGCAAGGTTAACGCGGTAAACGCGCACCTTGCATCTGACCCATCATACTTTGAAGGTCTTTCATTCCTGATTTACCCGAGAATCGTTTTGCCATTTTAGAGGCATTTTTAAACTGCTTCAAGATACGGTTCACTTCGATAATATCCAAACCGCACCCTTTAGCCAAACGGGCTTTTCGGCTGTTATTTAACAACTCAGGATCTTCGCGTTCTTTCACCGTCATCGAAGAAACCAATGCTTTGATCTGCTTGAGTTGAGATGAGTTTTCCAAATCGAAATCTTTGAGCGCAGAGGCCATGCCGCCCATTCCGGGGATCATCCCCATTATGGATTTCATGCTCCCCATTTTTTTGAGGCTCTCCATCTGCTCTAGGAAGTCGTTAAAGTTAAACTCCCCTTTTTTGATCTTTTTGGTAAGGGCTTTTGCCCGTTTCTCATCGATAACGGATGCCGTTCGCTCAGCAAGCCCTTCGATATCGCCCAAGCCCATCAGACGGTTAACAATACGATCCGGGAGGAAGATTTCGAGATCTTCCATTTTTTCACCCGCACCGATAAAGCGAAGCGGTACTTGGATCTGGGAAGCGATACCTAACGCAACGCCCCCTTTGGAATCACCATCGTATTTGGTGAGGATGACCCCGTCAATTCCGATTTTTTCGTTAAAGGCAGCCGCTGTACGAACCGCATCCTGACCTGAAAGTGAGTCGGCAACATAGAAAATCTCATGCGGGTTGGCAACGGCTTTAACTTCCGCCAATTCACTCATCAACTCTTCATCAATCGCCAAACGTCCGGCGGTGTCAATCAATACAACATCGACAAGTGCATTTTTTGCGTGAGCCAATGCTGCTTTAACCACTTCAACCGGATTTTTACTTGCATCATCGGCATAAAGTTCTACTTCGATAGAAGCGCACACTTGGCGGAGTTGTTCAACCGCCGCAAGACGCTGCAAGTCTGCCGCAACAACCAAAACCCGTTTTTTCTGACGTGTTTTAAGCCAATTAGCAAGTTTACCCGTCGTCGTCGTTTTACCCGAACCCTGTAATCCCGTCATCAAAATGACGGTCGGAGATACCGGAGCGTACACAAATCCTGATTTCCCTTTGACATCCAAAAGGGCATACAACGATTTGCGAAGTGCATCGAGGAATTGATCTTTCCCGATACCGCTTTGTTTGGTTTGAAGTTCAACCGAATCGATAAGGTCTTTAACGACTTTATGATTCACATCGGCTTTGAGCAACGCTTTTTTAAGCTCGCCGAGTGCCTTGGTCAACGCCTTTTCATCGTCGTGAAAACGGATTTTGCGTATGGCTGATGTAAACGATTCGGTTAGTGTATCAAACACTTCAACTCCTAAATAATGGTTCTACAGGGTATAAAAATTTCCGAATTATACTTAATTTTTTCTTCAATTACAATTAGAGTATTCGTAATTAACTACCGAAGTGTCCAAATACCTTCGGTTCCGGTGCTTCAAATGTTTGCCCGAGCAATGTTACTTTCTTCGCGTGAAGCATCACCCGCTTCGACTGTCGTCCGCCGTAGCTCTCATCCCCGATAATCGGGTGCTGTGCATATTTCATGTGGGCACGGATTTGATGGGTTCGTCCGTGATGGATAATGAGCTGTACCTTGGTCTTTTTCCCTGATACTTCCAGTGGTGTCACTTCCGTAATCGCAGGTTTGCCATTTTTAGCAACTTTCGTATAAGCTTTGTTCCCTTTTTTCTCGGTAATAAGCGGTTGATCGATCACAAACGGTTCACTCACCAATCCCTCTACCCACGCAACGTACTCTTTGTAAACATTGTCTTTTTTAAACTCTTGGATCGCTTTAAGGCGGAACTCTTCGTTTTTAACGAGCATCAAAACACCGCTTGTTTCACGGTCGAGTCGATGTAGCAATTGAGAGCCTTTAAACTGTCGCTCAATCTCATCGGAGTTAACAAATGCCGGCTTATCGACAACAATCAAATCATCGTTTTCAAAAATTGGACGTACTTTTTCCACTTTTTGAACGATAAAAATCGTTTTGGGACTAATCTCACCCCGTGCGATCATCACCTTGTTATTTCCGACATAAACCAAACCTCGGTCAATCAGTGATTTGGCCTCAGAGTTGGATATCCCCTCTTGCTCTGCTAGGAGCTTATACGCTTTTGGTTTTTCCATTTTCATTCTCCGCTGAATATTGGTGTAATGTAGCTATACACCCTAACTGTTTATTTGTGAAACTTTACCATGATAGTGCTTCAATACAGGTAAGTCATAAAAACAGACTACGACCGTTTGCTCAGATCTATTATGTTACTATTTGAAACTAAATATAAGTGTATGTTACTATAAGTATCAAAATTCTTGATGTCTAAAATTTTAAAGCTATAATGATTATTATAAGTTAATATAGGGAGAATAGATGTCGACTTTTGAGCAAGAATCACTCGAATACCATTTTGCCAAGAATGAATTTGATACAAACGGCAAGATAGGAACACTGATCACAAAACCTTGTGATACTATAAAAGAGCTATCTATGGCATACAGTCCGGGTGTTGCCTATCCATGTCTTGAAATCGAAAAAGATATCGATACCGCATACGATTACACCAACAAAGGGAATCTGGTAGCTGTCATCTCGGATGGAACAGCCGTTCTGGGCCTTGGTGATATCGGACACTTGGCCGGCAAACCTGTAATGGAGGGCAAATGCGTATTGTTCAAGTCGTTTGCTCATGTAGATGCCATCGATATCGAACTCAATACAAAAGATACCGAAGAGATCATTAGAACGGTTGCGGCGATCGCAGATACTTTCGGTGGAATCAATCTGGAAGACATCAGTGCTCCTAGATGTTTTGAGATCGAAGAGAGATTAAAAGAAATTTGCAATGTTCCTGTTTTCCATGATGACCAACACGGAACCGCCGTTATCACGACGGCTGGACTCATCAATGTTCTTGAAATGAGCGGTAAAAAGGCGGAAGAGCTTAAGGTCGTCGTTATCGGAGCAGGTGCAAGCGGGATTGCGTGTGCCAATATGTACAAACAGCTTGGTGTTAGAAACATCACTATGCTTGATTCTAAAGGGGTTATCCATAGCGGCAGAACGGATCTTAATGCACAGAAACAAGCCTATGCGATCGATACGGAAGACAGAACACCCGAAGACGCGGCCAAAAATGCCGATATGCTCCTTGGCCTTTCAGGCCCTGAGCAAATCAGCAAAGAGATGGTGGCTTCAATGGCAGGCAATCCGATTATCTTTGCCTGCGCAAACCCGACACCTGAAATCATGCCTGATCTCGCTAAATCAGTGCGCGATGACCTCATCATCGGTACCGGCAGAAGTGACTTTGCAAACCAAGTCAACAATGTTTTGGGCTTCCCGTTTATCTTCCGTGGAGCATTAGACGTTAGAGCAACGAAAATCACCGAAAATATGAAAATGGCGGCTTCAAAAGCTTTGGCTGCCCTTGCAAAAGAATCGGTACCTGATTATGTTGCAAAAGCACACAACCGAACCGATATGGTCTATGGAAAAGAGTATATTATCCCTTCCCCTTTCGACAAACGTTTGATGGAGTGGGTATCGTATGCGGTTGCTGAAGCGGCAATCGCTGACGGTGTTGCCAGAGTGAAAGATTTTGATATGGCTGCCTACAAAGAAAAGCTCAAAAGAATGGCAAACCAAGTAAAATAATTTTTCTACCCTCGGGTAGAACTCCCCTCACACTAAAACTATCCTAATCTTTATTGTAAATATTCAACAACTTTTTCCAAATCAACACTTCCGTTGATCTGTGAAGGTGGTAATTCTTCCGCATGCTTTAATGCTTCCAAGACCCCCTCCAATGATACAAACTGCACATGAGAGACATATTTAAACAGCTCTCGCTGCAAAAATATCTGCTCACCGCTAATAATCTTGCATCCAAAATGGGCAGGTTCAAGTGGGTTATGCCCCCCGATAGAAGCAAATGCTCCTCCTACAATAGCAATATCACTGATAGCGTAGAGGTTGTTTAGTTCCCCCATTGCATCGATGAGGGTAATATCCGTGTCCATCATTTGCGATTCGCTCCAGCGCGAAAAACTCATCGCAGGTGCCGTTTTAGAAATCAGCTCACCCACTTTGACAAACCGCTCAGGATGGCGCGGAACCACAAGCAATTTTGCAGAGGGATTATGGTCACGATAAGCGATAAATCCTCGGAGTATCCCCTCTTCCTCCCCTTCATGGGTACTCGCCGCTACGATCAGTGTCCCCTCAGGCTTCGGATAGAGTTTTGTCGCTTCGATCTTTTGGGCGAGTTTAATATTCCCCACCACTTCAACATTTCGTGCACCCAAAGCGATAAAGCGGGCCATATCTTCACTGCTTTGGCAAAAAATACGATCACATTGGGAGAGCAAAATTCGGTAAAACCACCGCATTCGATAATATTTCGGAAAGCTCCGATCACTGATACGGGCATTAAGAGCAATGACACGAGCACCTCTTGTACGGGCTAAACGAAACAACAAATACCAAAACTCCGCTTCCAATATCACCACTGTTTTGGGTCGTTCAATCCAAAACCATAACCATATCTCATAGGGAAGATAGCGTACCTGTGCGGCGTATTTAGATGCTGCCTCATACCCTGTATGGGTTATGACACTGATCGCAATCTTTTTACCTCTCAATTGCTCCAGTATCGGTGCAATCGCTTTTGCCTCCCCTAATGAGCAGACATGGAACCAAATGTCATGCGGTTGGAAAGAAGGATTTTTAATACCGAAAAAACGCGCAGGAATCGAATCATGATATTTTTTTTTGAATGAAAAAAGGATTAAAAGGGGGAAAGCTACGACGTAAAAAAACGCCGCAACTGCAGTATAAAAAAGGTCGAACGCTACGTTACGCACCGATAGCGTCAGAAGGCTCTAAAAATAAAATACGTCCGCAGTGAGGACACATTGTGATCTCTTCGCCTTTGATAACGTCCGAGTAAACTTTGTCACTGATTGCCATATAACAACCCATGCACGCTTGGTTACGAACGGGAACAGCTGTCGTATTTTTTGCCCATCGGCGGATTTTTTGGTAAAACGATAACCCTTTTTGGTTCATCGCGCCGACCAATGTCTCTTTACGTCCAAATACCTCTTTACGTTCTTCGTCGATACGTGCCAATTTGACATCAACATCAGCTTTTACGCTTGAAAGGGTCCCTTCAATTTCTGAAGCTTTATTTTCGAGCTCATCAATTTTACCCTGTTTGTGATCAATCAATTTTTCCAAACGTTCAATCTCTTCATTTGCAAAGTTTACTTGCTCTTTTGCAATCTCTTCTTCGAGTTGAAGTGATTTCATTTCGCGTTCAGTTTTAACTTCACCGCTTTTACGGCTGTTTTCTTCAAGTTTTGCAGAGAGTTCAGCAAGATGAAGCTCATTTTTGTGCTTTTTGAGCTGTTCGTCTTTAATCTCTTGTTTAAGAGCATTGATTTCACTGATGATGCTGTTTTTAGTAGCTAGAAGCGCGTCATATTGAAGGTTTGCTTCTTCGATTTGCGGTTCAAACGCATCGATCTCTTTGTCAACGTGAGAGAGCTCGATTAATTGTTCAAGGTGTTTGTTCATACGGTTCCTTTTGGAGTTACACGATTACCTAATTTTAGCTCAAAGATAGGTGAAGGGGTTCTTAGATGGTGAAATTATAACACTCAATCCTAATTTTTCCAAATACCCCCCTAAAACCTCGCCAAAATAGCGCTCGCTCTCATAGTGTCCGATGTCAATCATCGATAATCCGAGCGCCTTAGCCTCCATTGCATCATGGTATTTGATATCCCCGGTCAAAAAACACTCGGCTTCAATATTACGCATCAATGAGGCACCTGAACCCGTCACTAAAGCACAGGTTCGTATATATTCATGACATTTTACCCCTCGGGTATTGGGAAGTCCCAATGCCATTTTAATTTTGGCGGCAAACGTTTCATACGACTCATCCACTCCCAGATACGCTACGAACCCCTCTTTGGCGATAATGGGGTAACCCAAAACTTCCGTTGCAACGTAGTCATTAAGGTGAGTTTGGTCGAAATTGGTGTGCATCGCGATATTGGTGATATTTTTTCGGATCATTGGAGCCACGATCTTTGCCGGATATTGGTTAAATTGAAGCTGTTTGAGTCCGCCGAAAATGATCGGATGGTGGGTAATCAAAAGGGCATTTTCGGGGATTGATGCAATCAACTCCTCATCTATGTCGATACTGAGTACCACATGAGTAATCTCTTGGGCAAAATCGCCGACCAGCAGTCCTGAATTATCCCACCCCTCTTGCAATGCAAACGGAGAAAGCTCATCGAGGTACGTATAGATCTCTTTCACTCTCATTTTTCATAACTCCTTTTATGCCGCTTGAGGCGAACATGCACCGCCTGTGAGCCCGATAGCGGATCAGAAAACTTAAAGTCAAATTCTCCCAACCCTTCAATCAGATCGAGAAGTTTTTTGTATCCATAACTGCGAGGATCAAACTCAGGAGATTTGTTAATCAAATTTTGCCCGATAGCTCCTAAATACGACCATCCCGCTTCATTGGTCGTATCTTCAACCGCATTACGAACCAGAGCCAGAAGAGCTTTATTATCCGATTTGATTTTTGCCGTGACTGGTTCTTTATGATTAGCGTCGCGACGAAGATTTTCGGTATAAATAAATTTATCGCACACGCCGATAAACGCTTTGGGAGTTTTTTGTTCTCCAAACCCGTAAACCTTGATCCCCGATTCACGGATCCGGCTGGCAAGACGGGTGAAATCGCTGTCACTGGAGACGATGCAAAAGCCGTCAAAGTTTTTCGTGTAAAGCAGATCCATCGCATCGATAATCATCGCGCTGTCGGTCGCATTTTTCCCCGTCGTATAGGCAAACTGCTGCATCGGGTGAAGTCCGTGTTCCAAAAGGGCGTTTTTCCACCCCTTGAGTTTGGTATCGGTCCAGTCGCCGTAAATTCGTTTGACACTGGCGATACCGTGCGCCGCAATTTCATCCATAAGCCCCGCAATAATCGAGGGTTGTGAATTATCCGCATCAATCAATACCGCTAAACGTGCTTGATCATCAATCATTGAGCGCTCCCTAACGAAAGGAGTGCTTCACGCGCTTGCGGAAAATCGCTTTGAAGTTCCAATGCACGTTTATACATGATTCTTGCTTCTTCAATTTCGCCCATATCGACCAATAAATTCGCATAATTGTAAAACGTCTGCGCATACTCATCATCAATCTCGATTGCTTTACGGTAATGATCTTGTGCTCGCTCATACGCCATCTCTACTCGGTACAGTGACGCAATCGCATTGTGGGTCAGATCATCGTTCTCATCGAGTTCCAATGAACGCTCATACAATTCGATCCCCTTGATACGGTCTCCGCTTTTTGCAGTGACGAATGCAAGTTTATTTAAAATTTCAGGATTATTCGGCTCAATCTGTGACGCCTCTTCGAGGGCTAATCTCGCAGGTTCGATCTCTCCTCGCTCATACGCGCTATCGGCTTGTTCAACCAAAATCTCCGCCGTCGGGAAATTTGATTCAGCATTTGTTTCAGGACTTTTAGCAGGCTCATCCTCTAACGTTTGGACGTGACGATAGATCTGATATGCGAAAAAAAGTGTCGCCGCAAACATTAAAATTTGAAATGTAGACATAGTGTTCCTTTTTTGTAACGATAAGTATAATATAATCACGTTAAACAATAGACCAAACAAAACCAAAATCGGTAGAAACCATGCCTAACAATTACAAAGATCCAGCACTTTACATCAATCGAGAGCTTTCATGGCTCCAATTTAACACTCGTGTCTTGAAACAGGCACAAGACGAATCTCTTCCACTCTTTGAACGACTGAAATTTTTGGCGATTTACGGAACGAATCTCGATGAATTTTACATGATCCGAATCGCGGGACTAAAAAAACTTTTCAGCGCAGGGGTTAATGTCTCGGGGGCGGATCGATTCACACCTCTACACCAATTACGCGAAATTCGCTCTTATCTGCACAAAGAGCAGCAAGAAGTAGAAGCATGTTTGCTGGGAATTATGGAAAAACTCGAAAAAGAGGGGATCTTTTTTAAATCGTACAAAGAGGTAACGCCGCAACAACAGCAGATACTGGATAAATATTTCAAAGAAAACATCTATCCGGTTATTGTCCCGATCGCCGTCGATGCAACCCATCCGTTTCCGCACTTGAATAACCTCAGTTTCGGGCAAATCGTCAAACTTCGGGACAAAGACGATCCAAGTGTCGAGCGTTACGGTATCATCCGTATTCCACGTGTATTGCCTCGTTTTGTCGATATCGACAACCGTATCTATATTCCGATCGGCAGTGTCGTTTCCGAGCATATCCAAGATCTCTTCCCCGGTTATGAACTCCTCAAATTTTCAGCATTCCGTATCACCCGTAATGCCGATATCGCCATAGAGGAAGAAGAAGCGGACGATTTTATGGAGATCCTCGAAGAGGGGCTGAAACTGCGTAAAAAAGGGGAAATCGTTCGCCTTGAGCTGAGCAATCATGCCGATGATGATCTGCTGAATTTTTTCAACCGCCATGCCAATGTTTTTAAAGATGACATCTACCGGTTCCAGACCTATCTCAACCTTGGTGCCCTCTGGCAGGTGGTCGGAAATAAAGATTTTGCCCATCTCACGAGTCCAAGTTTCAAACCAAGAAACCTCCCGCCGCTCGATTCGGATGAGAGTCTCTATACCATTCTCGACAAACAAGATCTCGTCCTCTTTCACCCATTTGAGAGTTTTGAGCCCATCGTTCGTCTCATCCAAACAGCGGCGAAAGATCCCGATGTCGTTTCTATCCGTATGACACTGTATCGTTCAGGCTCCAAATCGGTCATCGTCCAATCCCTGATTGCAGCGGCCGAATCGGGCAAACAGGTAACCGTTATGGTGGAACTGCGAGCCCGTTTTGATGAGGAAAACAACCTCCAATGGGCAAAAGCGTTAGAGAGTGCGGGAGCCCATGTTATCTACGGAATCACCGGATTTAAAGTACACGCAAAAGCGGCTCTCATCACCCGCCGTGTGGATGGAAAACTCAAGCAATACGCCCATCTGGGAACCGGAAACTATAATCCCTCGACCGCAACTGTCTATACCGACATCAGCTACATGACCAGCAACGATGCCATCACCTATGATATGACCCGATTTTTCCACTTTTTGACCGGATTCAGTAAAAAAGGGAAACTGAACGAGCTCTACATGGCACCGACTCAGATCAAGCCTAAAATCCTTTCGCTGATTCACAATGAAACCCGCATGGGAAGCGAAGGGGTTATCATCGCAAAAATGAATGCCCTCGTAGATGAAGACATCATCCGCGCCCTCTACAAAGCATCCCAAGCGGGAGTCAAAATCCAACTGATTATCCGTGGTGTCTGTTGTTTGCGCCCCGGAGTGGAGGGAATGAGTGACAACATCCGTGTTATCTCCATTATCGGAAAATACCTCGAACATGCCCGAATTTTTTATTTTAAACACTCAACGCCACAGACCTATATTTCCAGTGCCGATTGGATGCCGCGAAATCTTCTCCGCCGTATCGAACTTTTGACTCCGATTTCAGGGGAAGAAGCGTCCAACAAACTGATCCAGATTTTGCAATTGCAATCCTCTGACAATGTACTGGCCCATGAGCTTCAACGCGATGGGACATATACCAAGGTAGCGAATGACGGACATAATCTGATCGACAGCCACGGAATCGTTGAAACCCATACCAACAAAGTGTATAATTCGGTCAAAAAACAGACTCCAAATTACGTGCAGCAACTCACAACACGATTATTTAAAGAGAGTTAATCAAGGATATATTTATGATCGGAAATTATCTACATTATGCCCCCGAAATGAAGGAGCGCGTTTGGATTGCCGACTCCGCCGATGTGATCGGACGAGTATCGATGGGAGAAGACGTCAGCATCTGGTTCGGATGCGTTGTGCGCGGTGACGTCCACACTATCTCTATCGGTGATCGAAGCAATATCCAAGACCTGAGTATGGTGCATGTTACCCATCACAAGCGTGATGATATGAGCGATGGTTATCCAACCATTATCGGCAATGATGTCACGGTAGGGCACCGTGTCATGCTGCACGGCTGTACAATCGAAGATGCCTGTCTGATCGGGATGAGCGCAACCATACTCGACGGTGCGGTGATCGGTAAAGAATCCATCGTCGGTGCCGGAGCGCTGGTGACCAAAAATAAAGTATTTCCTCCACGATCACTCATTATGGGAAGCCCTGCGAAAGTAGTTCGTGAGCTCACCGATGACGAAGTTGCCGAACTGTACGCTTCAGCACACCGTTACGTCAGCTTCAAAGAAAACTACCGCGCACCCAATGTTTGATCTTGTCGTTGCCGCCGATATTCTCGGAATTGTTGCCTTTACGCTGAGCGGCTTTTTGGTCGGAGTGCGGAACAATCTCGATTTGCTCGGGCTGATTATCTCTGCCTCTCTCACAGCACTTGGCGGCGGGGTTGTACGGGATGTTATCTTGGGACGAACCCCCTTTGCGTTTAACGAATACTACCCTGCTATCACCGTTATCCTAACGATTCTCCTTGCCTTTGCCTTTCGCCTTTACCGTCGTGAACAATTGGAGCGGCAATGGCTTTTTATCATCTCCGACACGATCGGTCTTGTCGCCTTTAGTATCACCGGGGCCTTACTTGCCATCGAAGTGGAGTTTAATTTTTTCGGTGTCATGATCCTGAGCTTTCTCACCGCTGTTGGAGGGGGAGTATTACGCGATACGATGATCAATCAAGTCCCCTCGGTCCTTATCAGCGATTTTTACGGCTCTATTGCCATAATTGTTTCGATTTTACTCTTGGTTTTAGTCCAAATGGATATGATCAATACATGGGGTGTTGCGAGTGTTGCAACCTTTGCAATCTTTTTGCGCCTTCTTGCTTATGCCAAACAATGGCACCTGCCTAAACTTAATATGGATTAATGATGTCAAAACTTAAATTGCTTTTTTACCTTCTCCTTCTCGGAGGAATCATCGATATCGGTCGCTACTTTATCTATCCGAATATTTCCGATTTAAAAGAGATCAAACCCATCCCTACCGCTTTTATGGAGTACCGCCAAGAAGAGTGGGCTGAACAAAACCGTGATATGGAGATCACCCACAAATGGGTCCCCATGACAAAAATATCTCCCAATGTTATCAAAGCCGTTCTCATCGGTGAAGATGATAAGTTTTGGAACCATGACGGGTTTGATGTCAAGGGGATGGAAGATGCGATAGAACGAAGTCTTAAAAAAGGTTCCGTTGCCGGGGGAAGTACGATCAGCCAACAGCTCTCTAAAAATCTCTACCTCTCTCCGAGCAAAAATCCGGTACGCAAAGTCAAAGAAGCCATCATTACGTGGCGCATTGAAAACACTCTCTCCAAACGGCGTATTTTGGAGATTTATCTCAACGTTGCCGAATGGGGAGACGGGATTTTCGGGATTGAAGCGGCGGCTCGCCATTACTATCATAAAAGTGCCAAAAACTTAACCGGTCGCGAAGCCGCACGTTTGGCGGCGGTTCTCCCCAACCCGATTAAATACAACCCTACCGGAAGTCAAAAATACGTTAAAAACCGGGCTCGTATCATTTACAAAATCATGCAACGCAGAGGGGTAGTCATCCCTCAGTTCCAAGAGGTGATGTCACCACCAAAAGTGGAAGATCAAACCGGAGATATTTCTGAAAACAACGAGAGCATTACGGAACTCTTCGGCGAGACTGCCACTCCAGACGAAGAAGCTGCTTCCAGTGAAACAACGACCAATCTTCCAGACGCAAACGAAGAAGACAACGAAGGAAATCGTTCGCTGACATTTTGATTTTATGGTACACTATCTCACTATTTTAGGAGGTTTTTTTCATGAATAAACGGACGTTTCTTAAATTTTTCGCTCTCACTTCAAGTTCACTGGTTTTAGCCAATGGGGCGGAGCATGCTGCTTCAGCGTCTCATCATGCCGCTCCCAATCCTCAAGAGTTACAAGAGATGGCACAAAAAATGTTTGGTGAAATCATTTCTCAAAATGATTATTATGTGAATCATCAAGGCTCTGCATTTTTTGAAAAACTCAAAAATTCCCAACACCCCCGTGCTACCGTCATCGGATGCTCAGATTCCCGTTTTCAAAGTGATGCACTCGATAAAACAGCGGAAAATGATCTCTTTATCATCCGCAATATCGGCAATCAGTTCAGTTCAAATATGGGCAGTGTCGAATACGGCATCCGCCATCTCAATACCCCTCTGCTCATTATCGTCGGACATTCACGATGCGGTGCGATCAAAGCGGCACTGGGTGATTATTCTGCCGAGGG
>NZ_MIBT01000120.1:0-12016 GCF_001829605.1 Sulfuricurvum sp. RIFCSPLOWO2_12_FULL_43_24
TGACGTTAAGATTGTCTTTTTTAAATCCGCGTAAAACAATGTCATTACCGATAGAGGTTGTTCGAACATGGGTAATTTCAGGGAGTGAGCCTGAGAGCATTTCACCCAAATCCGATTGGCGAGAAAACTTGACAATTTCGTCTGCATTGATAGCTTTTGTATCACCTTTAGGTGCAGAAGCTTCTACGGTAATTTTTTGAATCGTGATAGGTTCTGAGGCAAGGGCAGCAACAGCCGCCAACGAGAGGAGCGCAATATTCTTCATACTTATAATCCTTAAGTAAATATGAAGAATTGTAAGGAAGAAGTGTTACATTAGTGTTAAGTTGTTATACTTTTAGCTATGAAACTGAATATCAAACAAATTATTTTAACCTTGCTCTTATTAGCTGCTTCGGGCTATCTTCTGTATAGTGGGTTCTCTTTGTTATTCCACCCGTAATCCTATATCTTCAGGGAACTGCATCGTAACGCAGTGAAGTGAGCCGTGTTGACGGATAAGGACGGAACAGTCGATAGGGATAATGTCGCGTCCGTGAAACGCTTTTTTGCAAATAGCGATTGCTTCATTATCGTGCGGATCGTTGTAAACCGGCAATAAAACGGCATCATTGATGATCAAGAAGTTGGCGTACGTAGCCGGAAGCCGTTCATCATCGTAAAAGGTAGGATTGCACATCGGTAAGGCGATGAGGTTAAACGGTTCACCATCGATATCACGAAGTGCTTTTAGCTCCTCTTCCATCTTTTTTAAAGCATCATAATGTTCATCCGTTTTATCGTCACATTTGATGTACATGATCGTATCGGTATCGATAAAACGGGCAAGGGTATCGATATGGCTGTCCGTGTCATCACCCGCCAGATATCCGTGATTAAGCCATAAAATCTGCTCTACCCCGAACTGTTTTTTGAGCTCTTTTTCCATCCCTTTTTTATCTAAATGAGGATTACGATTCGGGTTCAGGAGACATTCGGCCGTCGTAAGAAGCGAACCGTTAGCATTGGTTTCAACTCCTCCCCCTTCCAAAATGAGATCGATTGTTTGCATCGGTGCGCTATAGACATCCGCGATCGCTTTACTCATCGCATTATCACGAGCCGCATCAAATTTTCCGCCCCATCCGGTAAAGGTGAAATCGAGTAATAGGGCTTCATCTTCATCCTCATCGATGACGCTCAGAACACTGCAATCGCGTGCCCAGGTATCGTCACTTTGGTACGAGATGAAAATCAAATTTTCATGGGATTGAAAGTAGGTTTTAACGAAATCGACATCATCACACACGATAAGACAGGGTTGATAGCGTGCTACCGCATTGGCGATGTTGACAAAACACTGACGTGCTTCTTCGAGATAAGGTGCCCAATCGCTCTGAGGATGGGGGAAAATGAGCTGTACAAAACTTTGAGGTTCAAATTCGGCTGGGAAATATCGCATTAATTTACCTTACAATATAATATCAATATGGGAACAATAAAACTTAGCCGTGAGGCGTTTATTCATAATCTTGACATTATCGCACACCAAATCGGTGGAAAAGATAAAATCGCAGTGGTTTTAAAAGATAACGCCTACGGTCACGGCGCTGTCATGATTGCAAAAGCCGCATCGCAGTATGGGGTAAAGCAAGCGGTGGTACGCTTGGAACGTGAAGCGGAAGAGATCGCGGAATTTTTCGACAACATCCTCATTTTAGGGGATAAGCCTACGAAAGTACATCCTACTTTTAGTTACGTTATCAATTCGATTGAAGCGATTGATACGTTTGCTGCGGGGAGCCGTGTAGAGTTGAAAATCGATACGGGAATGCACCGTAACGGTATTGCCATAGGTGAACTTGAAGAGGCATTTAGAGCAATGAGCGAAAAAGGACTGGTATGTATCGGTGTTATGAGCCATTTACGGGCTTCCGATACACTCAGCAGCGAGTGGTTTTGGCAGAGCCGAAATTTCAATGAGGCAAAGAGCAAATCATTGGAATTAGCCAAACAATATGGATGGGAACTTCGATGCCATCTCTCCAATTCCGGGGGGACGTTTCGCTCATCCGTATGCACAGAGGATATGGTACGTGTCGGGATTGCCCTATATGGATGTTTGGAGATGGAGCGAACTCTCCCCCAGCCTGCTTTAAAACCGGTTCTTTCGTTGTGGGGGGATCGAGTAGCGACACGTATTCTCAAAAAAGGGGAGCGGGTTGGGTACAACGGTATCTATGAAGCGTGTGCAGATGAGGTGGTATCGACGTATGATTTGGGGTACGCGAACGGTCTTGACCGTCTCGCATCCAACCGCTATATTACCCCTGAGGGTATTGCGTTACGCGGACGAATTTCGATGGATAACGCCGCATTTGCGAGTGATAAAGACGTCTTGATGATTTTTGATGATGCCAACCATTATGCCCGCTCAGTCGGTACTATCGGCTACGAAATTTTGGCCTGTCTCGATAAAGATTTAAAACGGGAATGGATTGATTAAATAACGTTCGCCCTGAGCTCAAGGAAACATCGCTTCGCGAGCGGTACCCTTGTTTTGTCGAAGGGTAGGTTCATGGTTCGACAGGCTCACCACGAATGAATCTACGAAGTAATCTTAATAAGATTATCTGAAAATATAGCTCCATCCAGCCGCATATCGATTAAATCTTCTAACTCTTTTGTCTCTTCAAGGTATCCTAAGATTTTGGCATCAAAGAGATAATGTTCCGCCACTTTTTGGATTGCTTCAGCGTGTCTGGGAAGAACGATGAGGTAAGAAGCCCCTAAGTTCTCAGCAATGACCGCATCCGTTGTTGTTTCGATATGAAGGGCGAAACGGATATTGTTTTGATGAAGATGTTCTATGATGTCCAAATTCTCAGGGGTAAAAAAGAGACTGAGGATTGAGTTCGGGGGAGTATGCCGTATTGCTTCGATAGCATCGATATGGTAGAACGACTTGGAGGGTATGTAAGGGTGACCGAATAAGAGCATGGTTATCCTTCCAAACATTCGCGGCAGCAGTAGTATTTGCCATCACGCATCAGTGTTTCTTTTACCTGTACATAGGTCCCACATTTGGCACACGGTATCATTGCCTCTTCTTGTGCGTTGTCAGAAGTAGGTGGCTTGAGAGCTTTTTTCTTGAAAAAGAGAAAATAAACTCCAACAATGACGCCGATCAATAATAAAAGTTTTAGCATGGTTATCTCTTTATAAGCAGATAGTGACGGTTTTCTGCTTCAATAATGGTGTAATCGAGTGATTTATCAATTTCATCATACACTTTTTCCCCTTTGTAAAAGAGCAAAAGGGTCCCTTCTGTACAAAAAGGTTTTGAGAGTTTGAGGAGCATACCCGTATCGGTAACGGCGCGTGAGGTGATGAGATCGTAGGGCTCACTTTCCAGTTGTTCTACTCTGAGCGGTTTGACATCAACATTATCCAATTCTAAATCCGCTTTTACAAATTGTAAAAAGCTGGCACGTTTGCTGAGCGGTTCAACGAGGGTAAAATGAGTTTGCGGCATGGCGATTGCCAAAATCATCCCGGGGAATCCTGCACCGGTTCCAATGTCCATCGCTTTTTTAAGAGGTGGTAGAAAGGTGAGCGGTGTGATTGCATCGACAATAAACTCATCGATTTGATGAAGTGTTTTTGCACCCGTTAAATTATGAACTTTATTCCATTTTTCAAGAAGCGTTTTGTAGTGTTCAACTTTCTCGAAAAAATCTTCGGGAACGGTTATATTACGGGCATTGATTAACGTTTTTAAGGGTTTCAAAGAGGCTGTCCATCTGATTTAATGTTTGGTGATCTAAACGTAAAACCCCATTTTACCCAAAGTTTAAGCGATATGAAGTGTCGAGACGGTGCTTTTCATCGGGTGATTATGGGATTTTTCAAATGCATAATAGAGTGTGGTGTAAAAAGTATTGATGTCAATCGGTTTTGCGATATGACCGTTCATCCCTGCATTACTGATATTTTGAATATCGCTCTCCAAGGTATTTCCGGTAACGGCAATAATTGGAATCATATCTTTATCAGAATTTTGTCGAATAATCTTAGATGCTTCAAATCCATCCATAATCGGCATCTGAATATCCATTAGAATAACACTAATATTGGCGTTGTCATGAACAATGTCGACCGCTTGCTGTCCGGTTTCTGCGGTAACGATCACAATATTCGTTCCCGCGAGCAAGCCTGCTATGATAGAGCGGTTAATTTCATTGTCTTCAGCCAATAAAAGGGTTTCACCGCCGAATTTTTTGAGGCTCTCTTTGAGTTTTTTGGTATTATTTTGGTGTTTTCCGCTTTGGTCCATATAACCGTAGATGGAGAGAATTGTATTGAAAATATCGAGTTGATTATATGGTTTCGAGAGGATAAAGCCCCCCCGTTTTTTGAGATCTTCACCCATCCAGACTAATTTTAAGTGATCGTCTTTGATTTGGTTTTGGAGTTCTCGCTTAAACTCTCCGCATAAGGAGATCTTCGTATCAATAAAAACAATATCGAAACGGTATTTTTGGAAGAGGGCAACGGCATCGAGTGAATCAACCACAGTTTTCACCTCATAATGAAAATATTCCAACCCCCGCTGTAAAACCGCTGCATTGTCTTCATTTTCATCTAAGATTAAAGCATTTTTGGACATTAAATCGGTTGTTGGAAGACGGTAGTGCCGTTTTTCAAAATCAAAATCTGAATGAAGTTTGATATCAAATGAGAAAGTACTTCCTTCATTAAGGAGACTGTGGACGTGGATCGTCCCTCCCATCAGTGAAACCAAGTTTTTACAAATAGCAAGTCCTAAACCGGTTCCGCCATATTTTCGCGCAATGGAATCGTCGGCTTGGGAATACGATTGGAAGAGGCGAGCGATTTGTTCTTGATCCATGCCGATACCGGTATCGATGATCTCGAAGTGAATTTTGAGGTTCAAACGGCTGATTTGCTGTCCACGGGCTCGGAGAATTACACTCCCTTTATCCGTAAATTTAACCGCATTATTGAGTAAATTAACGAGTACCTGCAAGAGGCGCAGCGGATCGCCGATTAATTTGTTCGGAACACTTCGATCGATATCAAAAATCAGTTCGATCTGTTTCTCATTGGCTTTATGGGAGACAATATTGGAAATATCATCTAAAAGAGCATTAAGATCATAGGGTATCTGCTCAATCGTTATTTTGCCTGCTTCGATTTTTGAGTGGTCTAAAATATCGTTGATGAGATTCAAAAGCAAAGAGGCAGAATCTTTGATTTTTGAAATTTGTGAGCGCTGGGTAACGGTGAGTCTGGATTCAAGAACGAGATGACTCATCCCCATAACGGCATTAATAGGGGCACGTATCTCATGACTCATCATCGCGATAAAATCATTTTTCGCTTGGATGGAGTCTTGAATCTGCTCTTTTTCTTTAAAAAGTGTATTGTATTGTTGTGTGAGTGTTTTATAACTTTTTTCACGCCAAACTATATAGAAGAGTGCAGCGAGCAAACCGATTATTAAACTCCATGTCACAGAGAAGAGAGAGTTTTCTTCATTAGACATAGGTACCTGTGAGGAAGCATCTGGAATGGCTGATGTTTTTACCGTAGGAGTTGCTACTGTAGTTGTTGATTTGTCTTCGGGTATCTGTTGTTGAGGCAGAGTTTTTTGGTGTATTGCTAAAAGATACTGAATATCATCGGCAACTCCTTGAGATACAAATGCTTTTGGATGGTTAGAACGGATAGTATGAACGAAAGTTTCCGCATCTTGCCGAGAAGCAAACGGTTCTGCCGCGATAATGTAACGCCCTCCTGATTTACGAAAATGGAGGAGAAAATTTTTATCATGAGAGTATTGAGAGACGATTGATGAGGGGTTTGCGAGGTAGCTTTCATAGGCTTTGCGAGCTTCCCCTTTCGTCGGATGCTCTTCTATGATCGCCTTATAGTGGTCACTCAGGGCAAAAAGGGGGAAAAAAAGGATGAAAAGTAAAATAAGTAACCGCATATTTCCTCAATTTTTTATTATAGTAATAGATTCTAACTTAAAAAAGTAGGATAAATATTGAATAGTGCTAAATGATGTGTCCCATCTGCTCTTTTTTAACTTTTAAATACCCTTCATTGTGGGGGTTTGGATCGATAATAACAGGAACCCGTTCGGTAATTTCGACGTTTAGCCCCTCCACCACGTTGACTTTGGCTGGGTTGTTGGTCAGAAGACGAATTTTTGTAAGATTAAAATCGTTGAATATCTCTTTGACCACATCATAGGTACGTTGATCCGGTGCAAAACCAAGCTCGATATTGGCCTCAATCGTATTGCGTCCCTGATCCTGAAGGCAGTAGGCGTTGATTTTATTGAGAAGGCCGATATTGCGTCCCTCTTGACGATGATAAATGATCAAGCCCCCTTGTTCAGCGATCAATTTTAGTGCTTTGTGTAACTGATTGTTACAGTCGCATTTGATGCTTCCTAACGTATCCCCGGTCAGACATTCGGAATGGATACGAACTAACGGGGATTCCTGTTCTTCGAAATGTTCGGTAAAGATGGCTAAATGTTCTTGTATCCCCTCTTTATAGACACGGATTTTAAAATGCCCGTATTTGCTGGGGAGATTGGCGATTGCAGATTTTTCGAAATGTATTTGTGTATTCATCTGGCAATTATAATTTTCTATTCTTAATCTAACACTTGCTACACTTGCTTTCAATATTTATATCGGAGTCATTTATGGAGCGTTTTCGCCGCACCCGTCTTAATTCACATCTTCGTTCATTGGTTCGTGAAACCCATGTCGGTGTGAATGATTTTATTTATCCGCTCTTCGTTAGACCGGGAGAAGGGATCAAAAACGAAGTTGCTTCAATGCCTGGCGTTTATCAGATGAGTCTGGATGAAATACTCAAAGAGTGTGAACTTCTTCAGTCCCTCGGAATTTATTCGATTATTCTTTTCGGTATCCCTGAAGTAAAAGATTCGGTGGGATCGGATGCCCTGTGCGATCACGGTATTATTGCGACAGCTATTCGAGCCATCAAACGCTCTTATCCTAAAATGTTCGTGGTAACGGATCTGTGTTTTTGCGAGTATACCGATCACGGTCACTGCGGAATACTGGATCACGTTCATGAGACGGTGGATAATGATTTGACCCTTGGAATTTCGGCGCAGCAGGCACTGGTGCATGCACGTGCAGGGGCTGATATGATCGCACCTTCGGGTATGATGGACGGGATCATTACGACGCTTCGGGATGCTCTTGATGGGGGTGGATATGTGAATCTGCCGATTATGAGCTATTCGACAAAATTTGCGAGCGGTTATTACGGGCCGTTTCGGGATGTGGCCGAATCAGTTCCGAGTTTCGGTGATCGCTCTACCTATCAGATGGATCCGGCCAATCGTCGTGAAGCAATCCGTGAAAGTCTCGTTGATGAAGCGCAGGGTGCCGATATCCTGATGGTAAAACCGGCGTTGGCGTATTTGGACATTATCCGCGATATCCGTGAAGCGTCTCAATTACCCCTTGCGGTGTATAACGTGAGCGGCGAATACGCGATGCTCAAACATGCAGGACGCGCGGGGTTGATCGATTATAACCGTGTGATGATGGAGACGATGGTAGGATTTAAACGTGCCGGTGCCGATATTATCATCAGCTACCATGCTAAAGAAGTGGCACAACTTCTATCTTGATTTGAACGCCAACGGAGAATTCCTACCTTTGGATACACTGGCCGTTATGGCACTGAAGCTTGCCTCAGCTGAGGCAGAATTGTTAATGAATTTTTTTTATGATATGATTGTTTTTTGTATCGAAGGATAGACGTGAGACATTTTTTGACCCTAAAAGATTACTCAAAAGAGGAAATTCTTGAAATTTTGGAGTTGGGCCTTCAAATTAAACAGGAAGTAAAAGCAAAAGTCTTTACTCCCCATCTTGCTAATCAGACATTGGCGATGATTTTTGAAAAAAGTTCTACCCGTACCCGTGTCAGTTTTGAGGTAGGGATGTATCAACTTGGCGGGCATGCACTGTTCCTTTCCAATCGTGATATCCATTTGGGTCGCGGGGAACCGGTCAAAGATACCGCGCGGGTTATCTCTTCGATGTGTGATATGGTGATGATCCGTACCTACGAGCAATCAATGCTTGAAGAGTTTTCCCGAAATTCCAAAGTCCCCGTTATTAATGGCCTCAGCGACAGTTATCATCCGGTTCAGCTTTTGGCTGATTATATGACAATGATGGAGTGCGGCAAAGATAAAAATCCGATCGTAGCCTATGTCGGTGACGGTAATAATATGACCCATTCATGGTTAATGCTAGCAAGCAAGCTTGGATTTGAACTTCGTATCGCGACCCCAAAAGGGTACGAATGTGATCCTGCGGTTATCGCCGATGCTCTTTTGCTCAGTGAGCAAAGCGGTGCTAAAATCATGGTCACTAATGATCCCAAAGAGGCGGTCAAGGGAGCTACGGTTGTAACCACAGATACGTGGATTTCGATGGGGCAAGAAGAGGAAAAAGCACAGCGGATACGGGCTTTTGAAGGTTACATCGTAGACGAAGCCCTCATGAGCCTAGCTACCGAAGAAGCAATATTCTTGCATTGTCTTCCGGCCTATCGCGGTGTTGAAGTGAGCGAAGCCGTATTAGAAGGGGCTCAAAGTTTGATTTTCGAAGAGGCAGAAAATCGTCTGCATGCACAAAAAGGGTTAATGGTTTGGTTAAATAAACATCGTTAGGAGAGAGTATGCGTTCATTATGGCTGTTGGCTGTGTTAAGTTTGAGTCTCTATGCTGCGGAAGTGGTAAAAGTTGGTGATAAGTTTAAAGATTCGGGTAAATGTAAAGCCTGTCATAGCCATATTGTAAAGCAGTGGGAAGACTCTTGGCACTCAAAATCCCATTACGATAACGATGAATACTTCCGAAAAACGATTGATTATGTTGCTCGAAAGAATAACCGAAAGTCGCTGAACAGCATTAAAATTGAGTGTGCTGTTTGTCACAATCCTCGCATTTCGGTTACTTCAACGTCTGCTGAATACGAAGCGATTGCCGCTTTGAATCTCGATAAAGATACGGCTACAGCCAAAGCACTGAAAAGCGATACGATTTCTGAGGGCATTAACTGTGTGGTCTGCCATAATATTGACCAAATTCACGATAATCTTCCGGATTCAAAGCGGGGAATTCATCGGGTAACATGGATGAAAAGTGGGACTATGAGCGGCCCTTATGATGATGCTAAATCCCCTTATCATAAAGTTGAGCCAAGAGATTTTATGGATAATAATCCTAATCAGCTCTGTTTTGTGTGTCATGCCAACGACTCCTCAGAAGAGGGGCACCGCTTTACCAATATGCAAGCAGAATTTGCTAATGGTGGGCGAGCGTGTGTTGATTGTCATATGGGGCCTCGAAAAGATGGTGTTGCAGCAACATTGAGAGATGTAAACGGAAAAGTAAGAAAACGTCTCATTCGTGAGCATGGTTTCGAAGGTGCCCATACCGAGCAAATGTGGCAGGGTGCGTTAAAAGTGGATGCTCGTAAATCAGGGGCAAATTTAGCGGTTACATTGACCAATCCTCAACCGCATGCGTTGCCAAGCGGATTTGGCTCACGTGAAATCGTGATTGATGCTCAATATTACAGCGGCACTAAAGTGCTTAAATCAGAAAGTTTGTCGTTGACGTCGCATTATCTAACCAAACGGGGCAAGCCGACAATCCCTCATTTGGCGGATAAAACGGTTCAAAATATCTCAATTCCAGCCCTTGGTTCTAAAACATTTACGGTACCTATGACAGTGGGTGCGGATCAAGTGGTTGTGGTGGTTTCGTATCGTTTGGTGAATGATGAAGTACGTGAAATATTAGATCTGAAAGATCCGATTTGGTCGAAGAAAATGGTGATTAAAAAATTGATTCTAAAACTGTAAAATAGAAAATTTCTGCCCGATTAGGGCAAGCTTTAGTGCCATAGCGGCTAGCGTAGCCAAAGGGATTTTATTCCTTTGGCGTTCAAAATAAATTAGACCATCTCTACTTTGATGATGAGGTCATTTCCCTCTTCGACAATTGAAAAATTGTGTTTTTGACAAAAAGTTTCATTCATCTCTTCTGCCCATTCTTTTGCTTCAACCATCGCATCGTCTTTGTTTTCGAACGTTTTAACACTCTCCATACCGCTTCGTTTGAAACAGCCGCACTCTTTTTCCATTTTTACATTGAACATGATGACTCCTGATTTTAAGTATACATTTTCGGAAGTATAGTTTTAAAAGATTAAAAAAATCAGACAAAATAGAAACGTTTTGAAACTAAAGGTTATCTTTATCTTTTGTTAACGTATTACTATCAGCGTATTTTATAAAATATTCAGCTATCATTCCATTTGAATTTTGGGTACCTTCTAAAGAGATTGACGAATCTTTTTCTAAGGTGCCCTCGCGGATGAGAATCCAACTTATCCTCATTAAAATTTCTCTCCCCCATGAGTGGGCAAGCGTAACTGGTCGGAAATAGGTTTTCCGATGGCGTATATACAAAGGTAAATTATGAACGTAATAGAAGAAGCAATCACAGACGAAAACTTGGTAACATTTGAATCTTTTGGTCTTAGAAAAGAGATCATGCAAAGTATCAATTATGCCGGTTTCAAAACTCCAAGTCCGATTCAACAAATGGTTATTCCTGTTATTATGGAAGGGCGTGACGTCGTAGGACAAGCTCATACCGGTACAGGTAAAACAGCGGCATTCGGTCTTCCTGCATTGAATAAAATGCATTTAAAAGGGGGAATTGAAGCCCTTATCATCACTCCGACACGCGAACTTGCGAACCAAGTCGGTGATGAAATTTTCAAATACGGTAAACACTTGGGTGTTCGTACCGTAACAATTTACGGCGGAAGTTCGTATAACCGTCAAATGGATCTCATCGAGCGCGGCGCACAAGTTATCATCGCTACTCCGGGACGATTACTTGATATGTTGAGCCGTAATATGCTCAAAGGCTTTACCCCTTCAACCGTTATTTTGGATGAAGCAGACGAAATGCTCGATATGGGCTTTTTGGATGATATTAATGAGATTTTCACCTACTTGCCGACTGAGCGTCAAACATTGCTCTTCTCAGCAACGATGCCTGCTCCGATCAAACAATTGGCTGAGCGTATTTTGGTAAATCCATTTTTTGCATCAATCACCAAATCTGAGACAACGAACACGGATATTACGCAACAATATTATGTTATTGAAGAATCAGAACGTGATGATGCGATTATCCGTCTTATGGACTCAGAAGATGCGAAAAAAACCGTTGTATTCTGCCGAACCAAAAAAGAGGTTGATCGTCTCTCTAATGTCCTTTCAGCTGCAGGCTATATGGCAAAAGGACTACATGGTGACATGGAGCAGCGTCAACGTGAAAGTGTTATCAAAGGGCTTAAAACCGATGCCGTTGATGTATTGATCGCGACAGACGTTGCGGCGCGCGGATTGCACATCGATGACGTTACTCACGTTTTCAACTACCATATCCCATTCGATCCTGAGAGTTATGTTCATCGTATCGGACGTACAGGACGTGCGGGTAAAAAAGGGGTTGCAATTACCCTTGTTACTCCAATGGAGTTTAAAGAACTTCAACGTATCCGTGCTAAAGTCGGTACCACAATGGAACACGCGTATATTCCAAGTAAATTGGATGTTAAAGAGGCGCAAGTTACCCGTTTGGTTCGTGAAATTGAAAAACAACATGTCTATGATGAAGCGCATAAAGTGCTTGATTTGTTGAAACAAGATTACGATCAAGAACAAATTGCCTATAAATTGATCTCTGTATTGATGGAACGCAATACCGTTGCAGGACCGAATAACATCGGTATCGCAGCTGAGCGTTTGGAAAAAATTCTAAGCAACCTATCAAATCGTGGTGATCGTGGCGGACAACGCAGCGGCGGGTTTAACCGCAACCGTAATGGCGGAAACCGAAGCGGCGGAGGCGGATATC
>NZ_MIBT01000121.1:0-16699 GCF_001829605.1 Sulfuricurvum sp. RIFCSPLOWO2_12_FULL_43_24
TATCCCCTGTGAGAACCGATGCACACTCTTCACGGACGGTTTTGTGGGTGAAGTGAAGATGTTGACGAAGGGTTCCGATGCGGTAGTTCTTCGGGATAATAATTTCTCCCGAATCATGAGGCTCTTCATCCAAAATGATTTTAAAGAGGGTCGATTTTCCGCTTCCGTTGCGTCCGACGAATCCGACTTTGTTTCCGGCGTTTAGTTTGAGGGAGAGATCCTCGAAGAGGACTCGTGTGCCGTAGCTTTTGGTGAGGTTATTGATTTGAATCATACGGTTGGGTTACTCTTCTATTTTATGAGGAAGTTTTCCGGGCATGGCCTCTTTGTTTGCGAGCATGTCTTCCATTTGGCGTTTTACTTTGTCGTAGCGAAATTGCTCTTTGAATCCTTGAATCCGCCCGCCTGCGGCATTAGGATGTCCGCCGCCGCCGACCCATTCTCCCGCCATCATCGCCACATCGACTTTGTCATGACCGCGCAGACTCATGGTGCCGCGTGTTCCGACATCGACAATAAAATCAAAATCGGGGAATTCAGTGAGAAAACCGTTTCCAATGATCGAGGTATTTCCCAGTCCGTAGCTTAAAAATCCTCTCCATCCTTTGTAATAGATGGTCATAGTCGAGCGTTTGGTTCCCAGCAGTGCAACAATGTGTTTCGTCGAGAGATTATCGAGGGTATTGTCCACACCGTCTTTGAAAAACTCTTTTTTCATTTTATGGAGTGCTTCGTCAAGGATGATGTTGGCATTGGGAAGATTACGCATTGTAGCGGCATGTTCGAGCATGGCGAGTTTATATTCGCGATCTTCATCGGCGAACATGACGCGGCTGAGCTCTTTCGCATCACTGATGAGACGCATACACACTTTGCCGTATTCGAAATCTTCAATTTCATCTTGATGCCAGAGATCAACTGCATTAACGACTTTAACAAATGCTTCGAGCCATCCGCCGCTCTCAAGTCCGTAGTTCTCCATTGCGTATTCGTAGACGATTTTGGTCGCACAACGCTCGGTATCCAAAAAATACCACGGATATTGTGCCGCCGTATCTTTACCGCTGCCGTGGTGATCGAGAAGGGTAATGGTAATGTTCCATCCGCCCTCATTGAGGCGATTGACCTCATTGTTAAGCCATCGTGCTTCATCGGGATAGAGGTTAAGGTCACTGATAAGGATAGTGGCACTTTGTTTGGCTTTTTTGATTCGCTCGATTATCTCTTCTAGACGATCCATGACTTCGGCACCGTAATTGGCATTAAAACTAATCATGGTGTGTTCAGTTTGGGCCATTACAAGCTGGCAGCTGTAGCCATCGAGGTCTATATGAGAGAGGTGATAAAACGTTTTTTGCATGAATATCCTATTTGGTATCTAAAGTGATGGAACCGAGTACTTCGAATTTGGCGTTCGAATCAATTTCGGCATGAGAGAGGGTGACAATATCGAGGCTGAAACGTTCATAGATTTCGGCCAACGGACGACGAAGTTTCGGATCAACAATAATAATGATCGGAGATATCCCTTTCTGGAGAAGTTCGGTTGCTTTTAGACTTGTTGCTTGGATAAGTCCGTTGATCTCTCCGACATTGAGAAGAAGCTGTTTCGCTCCGTCTCGTTCTTGTGATTTTTCCAACATTTTTTGCTCACTCATTGTATCGAACGTGAGGAGTTTGATAATCCCATCTGGTCCCGTATAGAGCTGTGTAATAATACGGGAAAGTTTTGCACGGACATGCTCGGTGATGGTATCGACACTTTTGGTGTATTCCGCCACATCGGCCATGGTTTCTAAAATTGTGATCATATCTTTGAGCGGTATCCGTTCATGCAGCAATGCTTTGAAAACTCGTTGAATAAGACCGATATTTGCTACTTTGAGGAGATCATCTACGACAACCGGATAATCGTTTTTGATTTTCTCGATAAGCGACTGAGTCTCTTGACGAGTGAGGAGCTCTTCAGCATGTCGCTTCACCAGCTCACTCATGTGGGTAGAGATGACCGTTGCCGGGTCGACAACGGTATAGCCGTTAATGATAGCATCTTCTTTGAGAGCAGGGTCAATCCACAGTGCATCGAGTCCGAATGCCGGCTCTTTGGTTGCTTCCCCTTGAATTTCGCCCATAACCATTCCGCTGTCCATAGCGAGATAACGATCGGGTTGAATCAGCCCATCCCCAATATTGACCCCTTTGAGGAGAATTTCATATTGGGTCGGTTTGAGGTGGAGATTATCGCGGATACGGACCTGCGGCATCAGGAACCCGAAATCCGAGGCGATTTTACGCCGCATGGATCGGATACGTTCCAGCAAATCTCCCCCCTGCGTATTGTCCGCGAGGCGAATGAGCTGATATCCGAGGGTGAGTTCGAGCATTTCGATTTTGAGAATATCTTCCAAGGCAGCTTCTTCCTCTTTGGCAATCTCTTCATTTGTTTTGCGGCGAGGAGCGGCGGCTGTTCCCCCCTCACTGCCGGAAGCTCCGTCAGCGCCGGAGAGAACACCTTTTTTTGCAACGGCAGGGGCAGAGGTGAGGACGAGATCCCCTTTTTCATATTTATACAGGGCATATCCCAATCCGGCGAAAACAAGCCCTACAAATCCCAACGAGAGGGTCGGTAGCCCCGGAACCATAGCAAAAAGGATCATGATGAATCCGACGATGATCATAACTCGAGCATTTCCCATGAGTTGGTTAATGCTTCCCTCGGCGAAGTTCCCACCGGTATCGCTTGAACCGCGTGTGATCATAATACCGGTTGCGGTTGAGATGATGAGCGCGGGTATTTGTGATACGAGTCCGTCCCCGATCGTGAGGATCGTATAGGTATGCGCACTGCTGGCGACATCAAGATCGAATTGAAAAATTCCGATTAAAAAGCCGCCGATGATGTTGATGAGGGTGATGATGATCCCCGCAACGGCGTCTCCTTTGATAAATTTGCTCGAACCGTCCATTGCTCCGTAGAAATTGGCATCTTGCAAGATCTCCGCACGGCGGCGTTTTGCTTCGCTCTCGTCAATCAATCCGCTGTTGAGATCGGCATCAATCGCCATCTGTTTACCGGGCATTGCATCGAGGGTGAAACGTGCCGCAACTTCGGCAACGCGGCCTGAACCTTTGGTGATAACCATGAAATTGATCAAGACCAAGATGGTAAAGACGATAACCCCGATGACCATATTGCCGCCGACGACGAAGTTCCCGAAACTGGTAACGATATCACTGACCGCTTCAGGCCCTTCGTGACCGTGACTCAAGATCATACGGGTGGTTGCAATGTTGAGGGCCAGTCGAAAGAGGGTAATGACGAGTAACAGCGTCGGAAATGTGGTTAAATCGGTCGGTTTAGGGATATAAAGTGAGATTAATAATATGAGAACTGACAAGGCGATGACAACTGCCAGGAGTAAATCCAGCAGCGCACTCGGGAGTGGTACGATAATAATCGCCAAAATTGCCATAACGAAAAAAACGACACTGAGATCGCGTGAGGCAAAAAGTGCTGATAATACCGTTTTAATATCGGGTGTTTTATTTTTTGCTTTTGCCAAGCATTACTCTTCTAAAATGGCTTCGAGGGTCAATGTACCTAAAAAAGTGTCCACTTTCCCTTGTAATCGGTTTAAAAATGGCCATAAACCGCAACTCATTGCTTTATTGGAAGGACAATCCTCTTGTGATGGGGAGCAACTAAATACGGCAGGGCTTTTCCCCTCAACCGTTTCCATCACTTCTAAAACCGTAATGTCGCGGCTATGTCGGGTAAGCTCAAATCCTCCGTTAACCCCTTTATAAGAGTTGAGAATCCCTTGTCTGGCAAGTGATTGGAGAATTTTGGCTAAAAAACTTTTAGAGATGTCGAGTTCACGAGAGAGGGTGTCTACATCGAGAGGACGACCCGCTTTGGCCAAAACGATAAGCGACAATAGAGCATATTCGCTGGCGCGGGTCATCAACATAGCGGATCCTCCTGTAATTGGAAAGTTATTATAGCTAAAAATTATTAGAGGTGACTTGCAGGGAAATTTAGCGCAAAACGGGAATTTTTTAGCTATAATTCCGACCCTGCTTGAACGAATTGTCTTTCAAGTAAAATTTATACCCATCAGGAGGCTATTATGGCTTTAGATACGGCAAACAAAACGCAAATTATCAAACAATACCAAAGAACTGAAGGTGATACCGGTTCAAGTGAAGTACAAATTGCACTTCTTTCAACTCGTATTGCAGCTCTTACTGAGCATTTGAAAACATTCAAAAAAGACCATTCATCACGTCTTGGTCTTTTGAAACTTGTTGGTCAACGTCGTCGTTTGATGCGTTATTTGAAACGTACAAACCGTGCGGTTTACAACAAATTAGTTACTGATCTCGGAATCCGCGACAATATCTAAGTTTTTCTTCGATATCTTCCCCTTTCGGGGAAACTCTTCCCCCTTTTTCTTTCATAGCAACTTCTTTTAAAATCTTTGTAATCGCATCTCGTAACTGAAACAATTGATGCAAATAAAATTCCCACTTGCAACACCCTCCAAAAAGATATACAATAAACAATCATTTATTCATTAAAGGGTGGGACGAACGATGGAAGAAAACCAATCTAAAAAATCTAAATCGACCGCTTTAATCGTTCTAAGTATCTTCTCTTTAGCCGTTTTTATGAGTGTGCTTATTTACTCGGAAGTGGAAAATAAAATGGGGAAAGAGACCCAAGAGATATATCATTCGGAGATAAAGAGCATAGAAAAATATCTGAATGAGGGAAATTGTACCGAAGCGGCTTCTGAATATAACCGTGCAAAAGAGACTCGCAATGTCATTGTGGAGAGAGGGCTTTATTACAGTCTTGATGCTCATGCGAAGCAGGCGCACGCGATAGAGATTGCAGAGTGCTTTGCTAAAAATAAAGAGTTTGACAGCGCAGTCACTATTTTGGACAGTGAACCGAGTGAAGATCCCGACTCTCTTTTAAGGGCATCACTCATCTATCAAAGTGCGGGAGAATTAGAAAAAGCTCAAGCCGCTAAATCAAAAGCGGAAAAGTTTTAACCTTTCTTGCGCAGAGAATACCTATCAAACATCGTGATGATAATGTTCTAATACCCGCTTGTACTCTTCATAAACCTGTTTCGGCGTGAGTGAGCTTTCATACATTTTTAGGATTTGACGAATAAAATCGATAGGATATTCGATCGACAACCCTGCATTTCGTGCGTAAATTTTAGTTAGTGTTTCGTACATCCCCTCGTAAATTTCCGGTTCTTCAGATTTAAGGCGTTGGAGATTCTCTTCGGCTTGGATAAGCTTGCTATCGTTAAACTCACCCCGTTCATGGATCGTTTTGCGAAGCTCAACGTATTCTTTTAAGTTTTTTCGGTTTAGGACATAATCGGTAAACAGTTCTATGAGTGACATTTCTACACCTTTATTCGTTTTGATAATTTTACGCTTTAAGTATAGCAACAGTATAGCAGTGAAAAACGTTTATATTAAACTCCGAAAATTTTCTTCGCCCGTTCCAAATCTTCTATCGTATCGATCCCGAATCCGCTACTGGCCACTTTCACCATCGAGATTTTTTTGCCGTGATAGAGTGCGCGGAGCTGTTCGAGTTTTTCGATGTCTTCGAGTGGCGCTTCGCCGAGGGCGCAGAAATCATGTAAGGACTTTTTCGTAAAGCCGTAAATCCCGATATGTCCGAAATAGTTCGCTTCTCCACTGCGGTTGAACGGGATCGGTGAACGGGAAAAATAGATGGCGTTATGATCTACATCGGTGATCACTTTTACCAAATTGGGGTCTTGAGCTGATTCTGTATTAATCGCGTTGTAACAGCTCCCCATGATGAACGAAGCGTTCCCAGCTTTGAGGCTATTAAGACGCTCGATGAGTAGCTCTAGCACTTCCGTTTCGATAAACGGCTCATCCGCTTGGACGTTGATGATAAGCTCATCGTCAGGGACATCGATGATCTGAGCACACTCATTGATCCGGTCGGTTCCGCTTTTGTGCGTCGTAGAGGTGAGACGCGCTTCGACACCGTGTGCCGCACAGATTTCGAGGATTTTTTCATCGTCACACGCGACGACGACACGATCAATGGACTCGACCCGTTTGGCAGTACGGATCACCATCGGCAAACCGCCGATATCGGCTAAAACTTTTTCGGGAAAGCGGGTGGAAGCGAGACGGGCAGGGATGATAATCATAGTTAAACCTGATATGAAGTGATATAATTGTTGAATTATATCCCAAAGGGTGAAAGATTGGGTATTTTGGAATTTTAGGGGGGGATGCTTTTGATGAAGTTTTCAAGTTTTATGGTCATTGAAGATTTTTTCGATTATCGTTTTGCCAACATACTTCCCCCACCTCTTGGAAAAGTGCAAATGGGGGAGTGCTTTTGACTTCGTATAACAAACCTCATTTAACCTATCAACAACAGTTAGAACTCCTTAAATACCGTGGGCTTGTTGTCAAAGATGAACAATTTGCGATTATAAAATTACAGCATATCAGTTACTATCGCCTTAATGAAACAATTAAACAGTGAAATACGATTGTCGCGACACGGTTACGATACTATTTCACAATGGGATATGAAATCGCTTGAAAAGGAAATCTATGACTAAAAGTTTGATACTCAATTTTTTACAGCAAAACAAAGAGATGATAAAAACCAAATATCAGGTCAAACAAATTGGGCTTTTTGGCAGTTATGTCAAGGGGTTGGAGACCGATGAGAGCGACATCGATATTTTGGTAGATATGCCTTCAAGTTTTGATAATTATTATGATCTCAAAGAGTTTTTAGAGAGCAGTTTACAAAAAAGGGTAGATTTGGGATTGATCGGGACGGTGCGAGAGCATCTCAAAGAGAAAATTCTTAGTGAGGTGGAATATGTCCGATAGAGATCATTCGTTTTATATTGTCGATATTTTTATTGCTATGAACAAAATAGAGAGATATACCCATAAGTTTGAAAATGCGCAAGATTTTCTTGATAGTGAGTTGGAATGGGATGGTGCTATCCGAGAGCTTGAGATAATCGGTGAAGCGACAAATTATCTCCTAAAAGCCAATCAGATTGATCCGACATACAGACGAATCGTCGATTTTAGAAATCAAATTATCCATGGGTATTTCGGGATTGATGAAAATATCGTTTTCGATGTGATAAAGAATAAACTGCCACTCTATTATGACGATCTTTTGGAACTCTCAAAACGGCAAAATATAGATATTTTAGAAGCGATTAATACATCAAAAAAAGAAAATTTTGGTAATAAAAATGTACTCAATTTTTTAAATCAGTTAGTTGCGAAAATACAATGACCCCATTGCGATGTTTGGACGCTCTCTAAATGCTCCTTTATCAACCCGACGGAGGCTATTGTTACAACAGCGATTCGATATTGCTCTACGGCTTTATCTCCCGCTTTGCCCCAAAGGGGAAAATGCTCGATGTCGGAGCGGGGAGTGGAATCGTAGGGCTTTTGATCGGGCGGGATTTTCCTGCCGTGAGAGTCGAAGCGGTTGAAAAACAGCCTTTGTATGCCGAATTTGCCCGTCGAAATGCGGCGATTAACCATATCGGATACACCCTGCATGAGGGGGATTTCTTAGAACTCGGTGCTCACGGAAGCTATGATTGGATCGTCTCTAACCCTCCGTTTTATCATGAAAATGTGTCTCGTTCTGAGAACCCGATTCTCCATCAGGCACGCTATAACGTCCACTTGCCGATTGAGCCGTTTATGAGCAAAATATCCAAACTTCTCAAATCCAACGGAGAAGCGGTGATCTGTTACGATGCACGTCAATTTGTTCAGCTTTGCACTGCGTGTGAACGCTCACGATTAAGAGTCGTTGATGTACAATTCGTCCATTCAAAAGAGGATCGTCCCAGTACACTGGTGATGCTCCATCTGAAAAAAAACAGCAAAGCAATGTTAAATATTTATCCTCCGTTAATCACGTTTTCGGATGAGTGTTATACCCCTGCGGTGCAGGCGATTTACGATAAAGCAAAGGTGCACAGTATCAAATGTCCGAGTATATGACACAAGAAGGTTTCAGTTTTGCGTTTGATCCCTCCGCTTGCGCTAAATGCGGGGGAAACTGCTGTACCGGAGAGAGCGGCAATATTTTCGTTTCCGTCACCGAGATTGCGGCGATTGCCAAGCTGTTAGAGATGGATGAGGGGGAGTTTCGCCGTACGTATCTGCGTAAAGAGGGCTTTCGCTTTTCCCTCAAAGAGAAGCTGGTAAAGGGCTCATATGACTGTGCGTTTTTTGATCGTTCACTAAATGGGTGTAGTATTTACACTGCAAGACCGTTGCAGTGTCGAACCTTCCCGTTTTGGGATTATTTTCGTCACCGCATCGATGAACTTAAAGCGGAGTGTCCGGGGATAATCCATGATTAAATTACTATCGATAGCCTTATTAATCGTTTCAATGGCAAATGCCGCACCCAAAGCCATCAATAATGGGAATCTATTAGAAGATACCTTTTCACTCTATGCGCTTGATGCGCAGATGCGTCAACAGCATCATCAAGCGTCAGCTTTTTTTGCTGAACTTTACAAGCAAACATCCAAAAAAGAGTATCTTTACCAGTCATTACGGATGTTGGAACAATCCAACGACATTAAAACGCTTACCCAAAAGACGGCGGAAGAACTGGTAAAATCTCCTGAAGACCAAACATTAAAACGATTTGAGATTATCGCTTTGCTCAAAGCGGGAAGTTTCGGAGAAGCGTCGCAAAAAGCTTTGAGCTTGAGTGAAATAAGCCAAAAAGCATCCGATTATCTCCTTTATGCCGAATCACGGCTCAAACTGGGGGATTATGCGGGTGGTGTAGGAATCCTCAAAAAAGCGTACGCCCAAAATTATGATGAAACGACGGCAGAGCGGATCGCTTTGATTCAATATGCGCAGTTAGGTGAAAAAGCCGAAGCGATCAAGTTTTTAAAAGAGCATCTCGGAACTCATGGAAACAGCCAAATTGTCGGTAAGCGTTTGGGGAGTTTTTATGCCGATAGCGGCCAGCTGGGTGATGCGGCACTGATTTATGAACAAACGTACGATGCTTTTAAAGAACTCTCTGCTGCGGACGAAGCCCTTAAAATTTATTTGTATCAGCAAGACATTTCAAAAATGACCGTTTTGCTCGAAAAATCACATTTGAACGATCCTCTTTTGCTCGATTTGTACGTCAAAGTAAAAGTATTCGATAAAGCTTCAATTTTGGCCCAAACGTTGTATGAGCGAGAAGACAATCCTCTTTATCTTGCGCAGAGTGCTGTTTTTAAATACGAAGGTGCGAGCAATCGAAAAGATCCCGTGTTGCTCTCACAGGTGATGGAAGGGCTTAAAAAAGCGCTGCAAGATATCGAAGACCCTCTTTATCTGAACTATTTGGGATATTTAATGATCGATCATGAGATCAATGTCCCTGAGGGGATGGGATATGTCCGTCGCGCCCTCGAAAAACAGCCTGACTCACCGTTTTATATCGATTCATTGGCGTGGGGGCATTACAAACAAAATGAGTGTGTTGAAGCACTGCGTTTGATCAAACAGGTCGAATCGATGATCGGGAGTGATGAACAAGAGGTGAAAGATCATCTCAAAGCGATTGAGAAGTGTAAAACCAAGGAGAATAATTAATGATATTAGACGACATCATCAAAAAAACCAAAGAAGATCTGATAGAACGCGAGGCCAAATTCAGTATGGATTGGCTCGGACGTTCATTGGCATTTAATGCACGGGCACCCCGTGATGTGAGACCTTATCTCACCTCTACTCCCGAAGAACCGTACCGCATTATTTCGGAAGTGAAAAAAGCAAGCCCTTCGCGTGGCGTAATTCGTGAAGACTTCGATCCCGTAGCGATTGCTCAGGCGTATGAACGCGGCGGAGCGAATGCGATTTCAATCCTTACCGAGCCGCACTTTTTTCAGGGTAATCTTGATTATCTCGCGGAGATTCGCCGTTATGTGAGTATTCCGCTTCTGCGCAAAGACTTTATCATCTCCAAATATCAGCTTCTTGAAGCGCTTGTGTACGGAGCCGATTTCGTCCTCCTGATTGCGGCGGCACTGAGCAAAGATGAGCTTAAAGAGTTGTTGAACTACACTCGCCATTTGGGGATGGAGGCTCTCGTTGAGATTCACGATAAAGCCGAACTGACCAAAGCAATCTATGCGGGTGCGGACATTATCGGGATTAACCACCGTAACCTCCAGACGTTTGAGATGAATATGAATTTGAGTTACGATTTGATACCTCTCATCCCGAACGGGAAAATCATCGTTGCTGAGAGTGGAATCTATGAACACGGTCAGTTGGAAGATTTGAACAAAGCGGGTGTAGATGCCTTTTTGGTCGGTGAATCACTGATGCGTCAAGATGATGTCGAAACAGCACTGAAAACTCTAAAAAACGGCTAAAAAGTACATTTGACTGTTTTTTAAGCAACCCTTGAGATTACTTTAGGATATGATTGACTTAGTCCTAATACTCAAGGGGTGAGAATGCTTGAACCTGTGTGTCCAGAATTACAAAAGTTTTATGATATCTTTGATAGCGTAGATCAAAGTAAAGTTTCCGAATTTAAAGAGTTTCTAGAGGCCAATGCGGTAAATTTCAATCTTTTTAAAGATGGAACATTTATAGAACGCTCTTTCCCTTTTGACATGATCCCCCGTATCATCCCCAAAGCAGAATTTGACGCCTTAGAAGCAGGAATTATCCAGCGCGTTAAAGCTCTCAACGCTTTTTTAAATGATATTTATAACGATCAAAAAATCGTCAACGATGGAGTTGTACCACGTGAGTACGTCGATTCGGCAAAAGCATTTTTGCCGGAGTTTATGGGTGTGAATCCTCCCAAAGGGGTTCGTACACACATCAGCGGTATCGATCTGGTCAAAGATGCGGTGAGCGGCAAATGGGTGATTTTGGAAGATAATCTTCGTGTCCCCAGCGGGGTAAGTTATCCCCTCACTATCCGTCGAGCGTTTCGTCATACGTATCCGGAATTTTTTGAATCGATGAAAATCAGTAAAATTAAACATTACGGTGATGAGCTCAAAGCAGCGATGGATTATGTCAATACCGGAGGGCTCAATGTCGTCCTCACTCCGGGACGCTACAACTCTGCGTATTATGAACACAGCTATTTGGCTAAAATCACCGGAGCGACTCTCGCTTCGGGGGATGATTTGGTGGTTGAAAATGATGAGGTTTTTTTATGCTCATATGACGGTGAACGTCAGCGTATCGGAGCGATCTATCGGCGGCTCGATGATGATTTCCTCGATCCCGAAGAGTTCGAGCCTGATAGCTTGATCGGAGTAAAAGGGATCACGCGAGCGTATCGTGCCGGAAATGTTGCCATTATGAACAGTATCGGAAACGGTGTTGCGGATGATAAAGGGATCTATTATTTCGTCCCTCAAATGGTCAAATACTATCTGGATGAAGAACCGATTCTCTCGAATGCTCCGACCTATCTGCCCTACTATGAAAAAGATCGAAAATACGTTCTGGAGAATATCGATAAACTTGTTATCAAGGACGTTGCTGAAGCGGGAGGATACGGTGTATTGTTCGGGAATCGCTTGACTCCTGAAAAACGTGCCGAAATTATCGAAATGATTTTGGCAGAACCGCGCCGCTGGATTGCTCAAGAGGTAATCGAATTTTACGATTTACCGTGCATGATGGAAGAGGGTATCGTCCCTCGTAAAGCCGATCTGCGCGCTTATGTGATTCATGGCGAAAAAGTGACGGTCAGCATGGGAGGATTAACCCGTTATGCGATGGAAGAGGGGAATTATTTGGTGAATTCGTCTCAAGGGGGCGGCTTTAAAGATACATGGGTGGTGGAACTATGATAATCAACGGTATGGCAATTTCGGTAAATACCGCGCAAAGACTTTATTGGTTCGGGCGCTATATTCAAAGAGCAGAGACAATGCTCAAAGAGCTGGTCAACAGTTACGATTACGTGATTGACCGGGATTTCGAGGATGGGCGAAAACTCTATACAAAACTGGGGGTAGAGATCGAGTACAAAAATGCGCTCGATTTTTTGAAACAAGGGGTGTATGGAACGTACGGCGGAAGTGTTGAGCAGATTATCAGCTGGGCACGCGAAAATGCCATTGAGACACGTCATCTGCTTGATGAGAGGGGTTTCGCCACTCTCAATAAAATTCATAATCAATTGGTTGCGGGGCGGGATCGTGCCGTGAGCCCTACCAATCTCGAAGAGATTATCGATAATTGCAGTTTGATATTAGGGATATTTTCAACCGAACTGGATCGTACCAGAGCGTATCAATTGATCCGGTTCGGACAGCAGATCGAGCGGTTTGATCTCATTCTACGACTTTACGGTGAAATTGAGATGGTAACGGCTGATATTGAAGTGATTAACAGTATTGCGAGACAGCTGAACCGTAATTATCGCCCTATCAATGTCACTACGTCGGATATTTCAAAATTTCTCCTTTTTCTCAACAGTGTCGTTGATCGAGTGATCCATAAAGATACCTGTGCTTCAGCCGTTTCGCAATCACAATCATGAGCGGTGAGGGTATGGGTATCATTGAAGAGGTTTTTTCGATCGATCTTCCGGTCGGGGAGCAGTTTCGGATTCAGCGGTGCCGATATACACCTGAGAATGGAGAAACAAAAAAGCGGATTTCGATTGTCAGCGGAATCCATGGGGATGAACTGGAGGGGCAGTATGTCTGTTTTCTCCTCGGCGAGTGGCTTCGGGCCAATCCTGATAAGATTAAAGGGACCGTTGATATCTATCCTGCGATTAACAGCCTTGGGATTGACAGCATTACCCGCTCCGTTCCCTTTTACGATGTCGATTTGAACCGTATTTTTCCCGGCAGTAAAAACGATTTTCTCCCCGCCCAGATCGCCGATGGGGTGGTTAATGCCATGAAGGGTTCCGAAATCGCCATCGATATCCACTCCTCAAACGTTTTTTTACGGGAGATTCCTCAAGTGCGTATCGCAAAATCCCAAGCCCAAATGCTTGTGCCGTTGGCCAATAAACTCAATATCGATTTTGTCTGGGTGCATGATGCGGTAACGGTTTTGGAATCGACCTTTGCTCATGCGATGAATACATTGGGAACAAAGACGCTTGTCGTAGAAATGGGTGTTGGGATGCGCTTAAGCAAAGGGTATGGGCATCAGCTTTTGGATGGGCTGCTAAACCTGATGGCGGAAGAGGGATTTTTAGCGATTGAACCGCTGAAGGTACGCCTTCCGATACAGTCGCATGTAGGAGAAGTCGCGTATCTGAATGCTTCGTGCCCTGGATTATTTGTCCCCTCGATCGAACACTGCCAAATGATCGAGAAAGGTTCCGTTGTGGGACAAATCGTCGATCCTCTCAGCGGGGTAACGCTCGATGAAGTGATCGCTCCGATCGGAGGGATACTCTTTACCCTTCGAGCGTATCCAATTGTTTATGAGGGATCGCTTGTCGGTCGAATTTTCGGAGAAAATGGATGAAACGGATCGAAATACTCAATTTTAAATCTCCGAATCGTGCTCCTCTTAACGTGGAAGGCTTCGTATTCGGCGAAGATGCTAAAGGCCCCTCCATTGCCATTGTCGGTGCGATGAGCGGTGATCATATCAATCAGCTCTATGTTGCGTCGCGTTTGGTGGATTATCTGCGTCAAAAAGAGGAAGAGGGGAAAATAAGCGGTAAGATTTTAGTTATTCCGGCGGTTAATACGTACGCTTTGAATATGGGACAAACCTTTTGGCCTCTCGATAAAACCGATATCAATATGATGTTTCCGGGGTATGCTCAGGGTGAAACCACTCAGCGGATTGCCGCGAAGCTGTTTGAATCGCTTCAGGGATACGATTATGGGATCATTTTGGAAGGCCGCCGTGATCAGGGGATGTGTATGCCCTATGTCAAACTCATTAAAAGTGATTATGAAGATATGGAATCGGCCTATGCTTTAGGGATGCGTTTTATCCATTATCGTCCTTATAGTCCGCTAGAGACCGTGATGTTGCAGTACAACTGGCAGCTTTGGGGGACAAAAGCTCTCTCCATCGTTTTTGGTAAAAACGGTTCAATCGATCATACCGCCAGCCGTGAAGTGCAAGACTCATTGGTACGCTTAATGTCAAAGCAGGGGATGTTAAATGTCCCGATATTTGACGGCTTTCAAAGCAACATTATTTTTCCTGAAAATATTACGGTTCTTAAAGCATCCTATGCCGGTATTTTTGATTCATTGGTATCCTGCGGCACCACGGTTGAAAAAGGGGATACATTAGGACGTATTACCGATGCTCTCAGCGGTGAGAAGCTAGAGAAAATTATTGCCCCGATCGGAGGAGTATTGACGTGCCAGTATTCTCATCCTCTGATTTTCCAAAATTCAATTGCCTTTAGGATTGCTTCCGTAGAATAAAGAAGCCTTCCGTTAGGATTTTAAAAGTTTCGTGTTATAATGATTTTATATTATGAAAGAATAAATGGGAATTTTCAATGAAGTCGTACACAACTTATAAAAGGCTCATCGCCAAAACGGTTATACTTTCGCTAGTAGCAAGTTTGGCGGTTGCCTTTGTGTACGGTGTTTTTATCAAAAAACGAGCTATTGATGACCTTGCTCGTGTTGATGCTCGCAAAACAAGCCGATTAGCATTTGAGGCTCTTTACTCCGCGATGGAAAAAGGGTGGAGTAAAGAAGAGCTGGATGCGATTATTCTTCGTTTGAACAAAGTTGAACCCAATATGCGGGTAAATGCTTATCGCAGTCCTATCGTTTCAGAGTTGTTCGGAGAGCGTCCGCAAGACAAGCAGATCCGCGAACATGATCCGATGGTTTTACGGGCGATGAAAGGGGAAGAGATCCTCACCGGAGATGAAGAGATCCGCTATCTCTATCCGATTGTTGTTAATCAAGAGTGTATTGCCTGTCATACCAATGCCAAAGTTGGAGACATTAACGGTGTTATTGACGTCCGTTTTCCGGTAGCCAATCTCAAAATTTCATTGACGACGATGATTAATTCTTTTATTATTTTCTTCGTCGTCTTTACGATTATGATTTTCGCCATTTTGTATTTTAGACTCAATGCCCTATTGGTACAGCCTATCAACCAATTTATCGGGATGATCCAAGAGATTATCAGTAAAAACGATATGGCCAAACGGGTGAGTCTCAAGACTAAAATTTTAGAAGTAAAAAATATCGAGAATTATTTTAATAAAATGCTCGATTCGATCCAAGATTATTATGAAAAGCTTCAAGAACTCTCCGATCGCGATTATCTCACCGGACTTTACAACCGTCGAAAATTTGAAGAGTTTTTGACCTATGAGATTAAACGCTCTGTGCGTCACCGTCACAAGTTTACGATTTTGATGATCGATTTGGATAATTTCAAATACATTAATGACACGTATGGGCATGCATCGGGGGATTTGGTTCTCAAAGAGGTGACCAATATTTTCGGTACAAATCTTCGAAACGCGGATATATTGGCCCGTTTGGGAGGAGATGAATTTGCGGTACTTCTCCCGGAAACGCCGTATGAAAATGGGTATGCGGTCGTTGAAAAACTTCGTTCACGTCTTGAATCAACCCCTATTTCATTGATGTTTGATCAGATTACTTTGACAGCGAGTTTCGGAATTGCCGAGTATCCTGAGCAGGGAGAAAACATCGAATCTCTTCTTACGGGATCGGATCTGGCGATGTATAAAGCCAAGCGTGCAGGAAAAAATACGATTGCACGTGCCGATCAAAGTGATCAGGAAATGGCCGCTGAGATTCAGAAAAAAGGGGAGTTTCTCCGTCGTGCGATTGATGAAGATCGGGTCGAACCGTTTATCCAGTCGATTTACCATGTCGAAACAGGCAAATTATTCGGATATGAAGTATTAGCCCGTATCCGTGACGGTAAACGTTACATGGCGGCGGGGCAATTTATCGAGGTCGCGGAAAGCTTAGGGTTCGCCTCGAAAATCGATCAGATTATTTTGACCAAAGGTCTCCGTCTCCGAGAAGAAAAAGAGTGGTGGGATAAGCGGTTTTTCTTTAACCTCTCTACGAACAGCCTCTTTGGTGGGGAATATGTAGATTTGATTCAATCGCATTACAGCCGTAATCCGATACCGTCTTTAAACAGCGGCGTAACCATCGAAATTTTAGAGCGTGAAGCGATCCATAATGTTAACGGTTTGATGGAAATTATCGAATCAATGAAAAATATCGGGATCAGTTTTGCTCTGGATGATTTCGGATCAGGATTTTCATCGTTTGTTTATCTCAAATATTTTGATACGGAGTATGTAAAAATCGATGGTGAATTCGTTAAAAATATTACAGTGAATGAAAAAGATCGCATTTTTGTCAAGCATATTCATCAAATTGCAAAAGAATTCGGCAAACAGACGATTGCAGAGTATGTGGAAGATGAAGAGACCCTTGAGGTACTCAGAGAGATTGGAGTCGATTACGCTCAAGGATACCATTACGGTCGTCCTGAGCTGTTGGCGTAATCTTACTCTACCCGATTACGGCCATTTTGTTTGGCAAGATAGAGCTGTGCATCGACGGTATGGATATATTTTTGAATGGTATCTTTGGTAACAAACGATAGATCA